>JAHQVZ010000014.1 GCA_019634055.1 Leptolyngbyaceae cyanobacterium MAG.088 | reverse complement strand
GCCCATTTTGTCCACATAGCCCCCTTTACCGCAGAAGTCCGTCTGCATATCAATGATGATCAGCGCCGTGTTGTCGGGACGCAGCTCGCCATTGTAGGGATAGGGATAAGGGTCTGAGGTTACGTAACGGCCCATGGGTATTGAGATTGCTCCATAGCAGGCATACCATTTCTATCTCAGACCAAAATGTTCACAACGAACCAAGTTGTAATTCTTGATACCGCTTGTACTGTGATGGGATGTTTGATTTGCCATCGATAGCGTACTTCAAAGTACTGTATGGCGTACTATAAAGGTAGCCCTATTACTATGATAAATGCTGGTATTTGACAGGTAGACAGGGGGAGGCTGCTGATAAAGCTGAAACACAAAACTACATCTGTGCTTAAGCACCTATAAAGTTCGCAAAAGTATCATACGCCTGTATATCAAGCCAACGTTAGAACATCATGGCTATCGGTTGCAAATATGGATAACTTTCGAGACATTTTTATATCCTATGGCCGTGCAGACAGCAAAGAATTTGCGACGAAGCTAAGTCAGCGATTATTATCAGCCAATGTAACTGTCTGGCTGGATGTTAACGACATTCCCCTGGGGGTGGATTATCAGGCCCAAATTGATCGAGATCTAGAAGGTGCTGATAATGTTCTTTTTGTTATTTCGCCTCACTCGGTCAATTCTCCTTACTGTGCTTTAGAACTTAGTCACGCTCTGCAGTGTAATAAGCGCATAATTCCTGTGCTACATGTAGAGGAAATCGAGCGTGATACTTGGAAACAAAGGCACCCAGGGGCCAAGGACGATGATTGGCAAACATTTGTGGCGGCGGGAAAACATTCCAGTTTTTCTAATATGCATCCTGCCATCGCCAAAATTAACTGGGTCTATTGCCGAGAGGGCATTGATGATTTTGAATCTGCGATCGCAGGTATCCCATTGATATCTTTGACCAGAATTTTTGTGATAAACCAAACCGTAGTTCTTGACTGAGGGAACTAAGCATTCAAGTGGCCGTCCATACCTTAAGACACCCACTATCCCATGGGGTTATCTGCCTAATTGCCAGTTTTTCAGCGTTTAAAATTTTAATTTAACATGGGCAAAGACAGATCTCTTATGATTACAACCTTTGTTAGTTTAGGCTTAGTTTGTGGAGTTTTTGGCATAATATACTTGTTTGCCAATAATCATCGACTACCTAAAATAAAGGTGACCGAACAAAACCAAACCAAAACAGATTTTTTGGGGGATGCCAAAACAACGGTTGATTCTAAATCTCTCTTAGGAAAAGTCGGTGTTACTTGATCCGCATGCACTAATTGTTACTCAGTGCACTAGAGGACAACTCTTCTCCCTTATAGTCCCGATTGGGTGCTTCAAACCCACAGGATGTGCCATCGGTATATACGACGTCGTCCTCCCACGGTAGGCGATAGTTGCCTGCTACCATATCTTTCATATAGGTATAGGGACAATCCTGAGCGCCACCTTTAACAGCGACATAGCCCCGATGACCAAACTGGTAAATGTTGTTCTCAACAGACCAATGTTGACGGGCTTCGCGGACTAAATCAGGACGTACTTCAGCCGTAATGATTTCATTGGGGCGGTGGCTGCCCATTACCAGCGGCTCACCATCGAAGTTAACAATCATGCCCTCTCCCATGGAGTCAAAGGTGCCATCAGTGCCACACATGCATACGGATGCGGTGACTATCAGATTGCAAAAGGCATTGGCTTGATTGGTAATGCGCCAGCTATGGCGGATAGGGGCGGTATAGCCTGCGGTACGGATCATAATCTCAGCCCCCTTATAGGCACATTCCCTGGCCATTTCAGGGAACATACCATCGTGGCAAATAATTAGAGACAGCTTACTGCCGTTCGGTCCATCACACACGGGAATACCAATATTTCCCGGTTCCCAGGGTTCTACTGGTACCCAGGGGTGAAGCTTACGATAGTAGAGCTTTAAATCTCCTTTATCGTCGATGATAATGCCACTGTTGTAAGGATTTCCATTGGGGTTGTACTCCATGATAGAGAAACAGCCCCAGATATGATTATCGATGCAAGCCTGACGGAATGCAGCCACTTCTGGGCCATCCAGTTTGCACATGATGGCAGGATTGGTATCCATGGATAGACCATGGAGCGAATATTCTGGAAAGACAACCAGATCCATGGTGGGCATATTGCGGCGAGCTTTGGCCACCATGTCGCAAATGCGCTGAGTTTGAGCAGTCAGGTCATCCGGTGTGACAACATTGGGCAGTTGCAGCTGCACCATGCCCATCACGACACCGTTGGGTGTTTTATTCAGACCACCTAATCCACTCATAAACTCTTCCTCATTTTGCCGACTTTATTAGAAATTTAGACAATATGCTTGCTTAAAACTGTACTTTTTGCTGCAAGTCAGTTGATTTGTAATGTTGTGATAATAATTTTTTATTAGTACATACAATCAGTTACATAATACAGAACTGATATTCTAGTGCAGCGTCAGAGCTAAAATTTAGTCTTGACAAACCACTAGCGGCAGAGGCGTATGAGTGATGCCTGCTTGTTGCAGGGCAATGGCTGCGGTAAAGAGAGTTTGTTCATCATAGGGGCGGGCGATCAATTGGACGCCGACGGGTAATTCTCCAGGTAAGTGAATGGGGACTGAGAGAACCGGCAGGCCAATAAATGATAGGGGTTGGGTGTAAAAACCCAGATGGGGACGTACGAGGACGGTTTCTCCTTCAAGATCCATGGTGGTTTGGTCTATAAATGGGGCAGGACAGGGGGTGGTTGGCGCTAGAATCAGGTCTACTGTTTTAAAGAGTTCTCTCACCTGGTCTCGATACCAACGTCGAAAGCGTTGGGCTTGGATATACCAACTACTGGGAATTAGGGCTCCTGCGAGGAAGCGATCGCAAGTGGCGGGGTCAAACTCGTCTAATTGATTTTGTAAGCGGGACAGGTGCAGCTGACTACCTTCACTAGCGGTTATCAGGTAAGCGGCTGCTCTAGCTCGGGCGGCTTCGGGTAGGGTAACGGTACGGGTTGCATTCAGGGCGGTGGTAACCTTTTCTAGAGCCTGGGCTACAGTGGGGGCCAGGCCTCGGGAAAAATGCCCAGTTGCCACTGCAACCCTGATCCCATCCATCTCTCCTGATAAATTTGGTACAGTTGCCGGACGGTCTGTACAGATAGGGTCTCGGTCATCAGAGCCTTGCAGTACGTGAAACGCATTGGCAATGTCTTCAACAGAGCGGCCAAAGGGACCAATGTGGTCGAGACTGCTAGAGAACAAAAATGCCCCAGCCCGTGATAGTCGACCATAGGTAGGCTTTAGGCCATACACACCACACAGAGCTGCAGGTACTCGAATGGAGCCATTGGTGTCAGACCCTAAGGTCAACGGCACTAATCCGGCAGAGACAGCCGCCGCAGAACCACCGGAAGAACCGCCCGAGATGCGGGTGGGATCGTGGGGGTTTGGGGTGGCCCCATAGTGATTGTTGACGGTGACAAACCCGTAGGCATACTCATCCATATTGAGGGCACCTACCAGAATGGCCCCGGCGGCCTTGAGGCGAGCGACAGCAGTGGCATCCTGAGTAGCGGGAGGGTTAGTTTGGTTGATTTTAGACCCGGCTAGGGTAACCGTACCGGCAATGTCAAAGAGATTTTTTACTGCAAAGGGTACCCCTGCAAGCGGTCCCATAGATTCTCCTGCCAGACGCCTACGATCGGTTTCAGCCGCAACTTTCATGGCCTCCTCTGCTAGCACTGTTGTAAAACAATTTAGGCGATCATTATGGGTTTGAATTCTCTCCAGGGTGGCAGTAACTAGTTCCTGGGCTGTAAAATCTCCTTGTTGTAGGTGAGTGGTAATTTCGGCAGCAGTTAACGGCAACGTAGAGGCGGTCATGGTTCAAACCTGGGAGCAGCTTCAAGGCTATCTGGCAAGGGAAAGTCTAGAACGGGTTGCGCGATGGCCTGTATGCGTTCAAAGTTTTCGACGACGCTGGCCATTTGCTCTGGTGGGATGGATAGGTTTAACAGGTGGGCGGTTTGTTGGACGTAGGCGGCAGTATCGAAAGAATTGGCTGCTTGTGAGCTGACGTTACTTGGGGATGTATTTGGAGGGGGAGTGGCCATAGAGTAGGTTGAACAGTGCTCTATCTAATTAACTTTTACCTACTGTACAACATCTGAATATTTGGATCTTATCCAGCAGATCTGACGCTGAATTACTAGTTATGCGCGTTTAGTCTGAAAGATCACACTGTACTGTTTTAATGCTAATGAAGGGTGATCTTAGTTTGTTCATTCATCTCCCTGAACGTCATTATCTTTTGATTCAAAACAAAGAACGATCGTTCTTTGTTTTGCTCTGGTTCTATGTTTGACCGTTTTAGGTATTGTCATCATTTGACCAGAAATTAGCCTTTCAGTTCGGTCTTCTAAGTCAATGAATAACTCTCCATTGATTACAAAGAAAAACTCATCGCTGTTAGTGTGAGAGTGCCAGTGAAATTCTTTTTGGGTAACGCTGAGCCGAATAACATGATCATTGATATCGCTCACCTCAAAATTTTTCCATTCCTCTTTTACATCTTTCGTTAGGTTATTTGCATCTAACTTATTTAGCTGCCCAAGCTTGCCTAACATTACGTTTTCTCCAATTTTTCAAAATGTTGATTTTTTGCATCTCTATAAAGCTTCACCAAGGGTAGAGAGAGCAATATTCGTCATTGTGCTTTTAACGCCTGAAATTGCACGAAGGCGATCAAGAAAATCTTGAAGAGATTCTGTTGAAGACGTGCGAATCTTTAGGAGCAAACACCATTCACCAGTCACACGATGACATTCCTCAACAAGTATTTCATCATTGCTCAGTGCTTTAATCTCTGCAAATACTTTTGTGCAGGGGGTTAAATCAATGCCGATCCAAATGAAAGCAGTTAAAGCTAGGTCAATCGCACGCCAATTTATTAATGTTGTGTATCCACGAATAACTTGCTTTGTTTCTAATCGCTTGAGCCTTTCATGAATAGCAGGTCTAGAGAGATTTACGGCTCGTGCAATTTGCTCTTGGCTAAGCCGACTATTCTGCCGTAAAAGGCTGATAATCTGTCGGTCGGTTGCATCCATCTCCAGAGTTATTAAACTAAGTTATGTACATAAGCAATTGTATCAACGCTTCGTTATTCAAGATAAATTCAAGATGCATTTATGTAAATAATAAGGCTAAAATTCTGACGAATCGTCATTCTCAATAAGAGCCAATGGCTATTTAAGAGAATCTAGACTGACGAAACGTCAACTCGGAGTAGGATAGCGAACACTGTATAACACTGCGTCGGTGCAAAAGCTATTGTTAAGAGTTAAAGGTTATCTGCCGCTGCACAAATTCACCGTTAATATCAAATTGTCAGGTAATAGTGTGCCTGCCCTCACGATAAAACTGTCGTAATGCCTGCTGATATTGATTCACTAATGGCTGCAAACTATAAACATGATTCGCCTGGCTGCGTAACAACGTCTGCACTTCTGCCTGTAGGGCTGCCTCATCAACCCCTAATACCTGCCCCTCATCAACCACCTGCCGCCCTGCCACCCATAGTGACTTAACATATCGCTGAGCCCCTCGCATCAAAACCGTTTCCGCCACATTACACACATCAGGCACCATATCCTGAGTCATGGCACCATAGTCGAGAACAACAATATCTGCTGGTTCTCCTGGCTTAAGCAGACCACCATTAGGATTATTCGTGACAGCCGTCACCCCATTACGATGGCTATTAAACAGGTCTATGGAGGTAAGCCCAGACTCGATGCCGGGCTCTGAATGAATGTGATAATTGAGCCGCAACTCTTCAAAAGCATCTTCATTGTCATTCAACGACATGCCGTCCAGGCCAAAAGCAGTGGAAATTCCAGCTTGTAACATGGCTCGATAAGGCGCAAGACCAGACCGCAATCTTAGATTAGAGCTGGTGTTAACAGAAATAATGACTCCTCGTTCTGCCAATAAGTCTAGTTCAGCAGGTCGTAGCCACGCACCATGGGCCAACGTTAACCGAGGCGAGAGAAACCCAATAGTATCCAAATAGTTCAGCAATCCCTGAGGATAGTGGGCATCGCCCCATTCTCGCTGATACTTCGTCTCAAATAGATGGGTGTGAATACGCCGCCCGGTATTAGCCGAGGCTACCGCAATCGTTTCTAATAGCTCTTCGGAGCACCACTGAGGTCCCCGAGGACAGTATTGAATATGGATCAGATCGCCTTCGCATTCTGCCGCAATGTTATGTACCCGATCCACCTGTTCCTGGGGTGTTAGTGTCGGTGGATTCCAGGTTTTCAAAACCTGTTCCCGCTTGTTGTCTGGTAGTAGCTCTAGCAGTCGTTCGGGGGTACCATAGGCAAGGAAGTTGCGATCGCACAATGGCAATGCCAGCGCCAACCGCATACCGACATCACGGGCCGCCTGACAAACAGCAAGAGATTCTGCCAGTAAATCTCCCCCGGACGGATTATGGCAATGGACCACCGCCCCCACCCCACCCCGAGCCATTTTCGCTAATGCCAGAGCACTCAGACTATACACCGACAGCTGAGGTTTTAGCTTAAGGGCAGGTAACCACAGTTCTAATGCTTGATCTAATGCACCAAAGGCATACGATGCTAACCCACGACCATGATCATGGGCATTTACCAAAGCCGGTAACGCCAGCAAACCTAGTTGTTCTTCGCTTAGCTTGGCAACATCCTGCTCAGGCACATAAGAAATAGTCTCAATCAGGTCATGGCTAAACCTGATTGAGACTGGTTTTGTGGTGGAGTGTTGTCCAGGAAAATCGAGTATTCGTCCAATATTTAGGACGGGAGCAGTGGGTGAATCCATTCTGCACTATGGCTTTAACCAGTAGGAAGCATTCTATCATCCAGGGAAGGCAAAAACTGATCGTCAAAAATCTCACCTGGTTCAGGAGTGGTTTCTAGCTCAAACCCTTTCACTACCTGGTCAATGGTTTGCTTAAAGCGAGAAGAGTCAACGGGGCCAAAGCCATTGGTCTCTACCTCAGGCGAGAGAAATAGGGTATCGATGGCAATTTGTAAGCGCTCTCGTTCGAGGGGAATCTCATAAAGGTCATCATAGGATGACATGATTTTTACCGCATCATCAGGGTTGCTAATGGTATATTGCAACCCTTTAGTAAGCGCTCTTAGAAAGCCTTTTGCCTGCTCTGGATTTTCTTCTAAGAAGTCTGCTTTAGCAATCACGGCATTGCCGTAGAGATCTAGACCAAAGTCGGCAAACCGATGAATGTTTAGCTTGTCGGGAGAGTAGCCTTCTTTGTTGAGGTTGGGTAAAGCAGAGATGGTATAGGGTGCGATCGCATCAATCTCTTTAGTCAGCAACAATGTCTGCTGCAGCTTGGGCTCAATGGCTGGCACCTCTACTTTGGCCAGGTCAAACCCAGTCACCTGAGAGAATAATGGCATTAACCGCCGAGTGGCACTACCCGATGGAATTCCTAACTTTTTGCCCTCAAGCATCTGGGGCTCAGCAATGCCACTCTCTGCTAATGACATCACCGCCATGGGCGACTTGTTGTAGTAAACGGCAATGGCCTTGACTGGAGTCTCAGGGTTTTTAACGTTAAACTCCATTAAGCTGTTGATGTCACCAAACCCCATGTCAAAGGTACCGGCTGCCACCTTTGAGATCGAATCAGCAGACCCGGAGCCCCGTTCAAAACTTACATCCAAACCTTCTTCGGCAAAATAGCCTTTCTCAATGGCTACACCAATGGGCGCATGCACCCCTTGAATAGCCCAATCTAGCGTGAACTTAATTGCTGTTGGCGTCGCAGTAGTGGCTTCAGGAGCTGTCGCCGCAGTGGTCTCTGGGGCGGCAGCTACATCTGCAGTCTCAACAGTTTCAGTGGTGGAGGGGGCACAGGCTTTTAACAGAGCACTACTGCCCAGGGCAGCAGAACTGTAAAGGAGAAACTTGCGCCGACTATGACGTCTCAACATAAGGCAACTCCTAGGGATGCGTAAAGTGAGTACGTAGAGATAGATAGAAGACGATCAACGTGCCAGATGACGGGCATTTAGGAGGATCATATATAATATATAATGCTTGCTTCTAATTAATGCTGTAGCATTTGCTACGGGGATTAGAAGAGAATAAATAACTGATTTCTGCAGAGGATTCAGGGCATCAAACTCATGGTTTGAGTTTGATGCAGGAGTTTAAATTCTTAAGTCTCTTACCCGATTACGGCTTGCAATGCAGCGATGCCCGCCATCCCTACTTCTACATCTTGATCTCCAGTGCCAGACCCGACGCCAACAGCACCCACAACCTGGCCATCCATCACAATGGGGAGTCCTCCTTTAAGATTCGTCAATAGCCCCCCTGTGGCCAGGGCTAGTTTGGTCTCCACATCGGCAGGGACGCCACCGGTATTAACCCGACTGGATGCGGCCGTAATCGCTTTTTGCGTGGCGGATAGCTGGCTGAGAACCTTAGCCCCATCCATGCGAATAAAGGCCAGCAGGTTACCGCCTGTGTCTACTACGGCGATACATTGGGGGACCTGCATGGCTTCAGCTTTTGCGATCGCACCCTGCAAAATAATCATCGCGGCTTCATGGGTGAGTGTCTGAGTGTGTCGTAAATAGTTAGCCATGCTTAATCCTCCTCTTAAACCTTGCCGTATTTTTATTCCGCTTCAACAATGGCTGCCACCAGATTACTCCCCGGTGCTCCCTGGTGTTCATTACCGGCTGAGGCCAACACCATGGGATCGCCTACTACAGAGGCGACTACCGCATTGGCAACGGCCTTTGCCACAATACCTGCATAGCCAGCAAGAAAATCACTGTGAATAGTATGACGACGCTCGCGCACCGCCTTGACAGCATCGGCCCCACAGTTTACAAACATCTGGGCAATTCGCTGCTGTTGTTCAGGGGTGAGAGGCGGCGTTGCCACTATGCCAGCCGTTGATAGGGCTGTGTAAATCCCTGTAGTATCCAGCTGATCGCTCATGACCCCATGGCCCACACGATAGTTACTAACTGACTGGGTACTGTTACCCATGACCAAAATACGGCAGGCCGACTGTTCCCCTCCAGCAGACACGGACCCAAAATTTGTATATAGCGTTCGATCCTGGTTGATTACAGCGTCACTTAACTGGTCTTCTGTCACTTCCCCCAGCGCCAGAGCAATGCCCAACGCGCTCGCCCCTTTGGATAGAGAACTGGCCTGTCCTAAATTGTTACTAACCACAGAGACCCCCCGCTTAGACGCATCCTCTAACCGAGCCGGGGTCATAGCCGGACACTTTACCTCAACGCAGTGGATATCAGTTAAATCAGTAATACCTGCATCGACCACAGCCGTTTTCACTGCCTCAGCCACTAGTTTAATCTGGGTGAGGGTGCCATACTCCTCTGGCTGCAGGATACGGGTATTGGCGGCACCAACTATCAGACGCTTATCGGGTGTACTTGGCGGGGTAGGCGGTGCAACAACACGCCGGGTAAATACCGTGTAATGGGGACTCATCAAACCACCACAAAGACCGATCATCATCATCGGAATACGGTCAAAGACAGCCTGAGGTGAAATCTGGAGATACTCTGCTAGCACTAGTTGCATACAAAGGGACGTATAGCCCCTGGCATAGCCAGTGCCCTCGGGTTGGGCAATGATCCCAATGATGTCAGCAGCATTTATCTGTTGGGTTGCCAATAATGTTTTGAGGCCACTCACGTCTTCTGGTGCAGCCATGGGTAACCGAAAAACACCCACATCAAACCATTGAGAATTAGAGTTCTGAACATCCATAGTCTTTTAATTACTGAGCTTACTGAGCTTTCAAAACGTTACGGGCCGCATCCAGAGT
>JAHQVZ010000109.1 GCA_019634055.1 Leptolyngbyaceae cyanobacterium MAG.088 | reverse complement strand
TCCCACCACATTTTCCGGTGGTATGCAACAGCGACTGCAGCTCGCCCGCATTCTGGTCACACGCCCCCGCATTGTGCTCATGGACGAACCCACAGGCGGGTTGGATGTCTCAGTGCAGGCCAGACTGTTAGACCTGATGCGGTCCCTGGTGCGTACCCTAAACCTCAGCGTCATTCTGGTTACCCATGATATTGGTGTTGTGCGATTGCTGGCCCATCGACTGATGGTGATGCAAAATGGCCAGGTGGTTGAATCGGGCCTCACCGATCAGGTATTAGACGATCCCCACCATCCCTATACGCAACAGCTTGTCAATGCCACATTAGTTCCGTAGGGGCAATGCCCACCAATCGATCTAGTCTTATGGACACTCTACAAGTATTACCAACACCAACTGCCCCAACTAACACCCAGGCCCTGCTCCAGGCAGACAATCTCCATAAGAGTTTTGTCCTCCACCATCAGGGCGGCGTTCAGCTGCCCGTTCTTGAAGGGGTTTCGCTCACCGTTAATCCAGGGGAATGTGTGGCTCTTCAGGGACCATCGGGTTCGGGCAAGTCCACCTTTATGCGATCGCTATATGCCAACTACCGCATCGATAGCGGCTCTATCTGGGTTAAGCATCAGGGACAATGGGTCGACCTACCTCAGTTAGAAGCCCACAAACTGATTGAAGTACGCCAGCATACCCTGGGCTATGTTAGTCAGTTTTTGCGGGTGATCCCTCGGGTGCCAGCCGTAGAGGTGGCGGCAGAACCCTTGATGGAGCTGGGTATAGATCGGGAAGAGGCGAACGTAAAGGTACGTAATTTATTCTCTCGCCTCAATTTGCCAGAGCGTCTGTGGGAACTGTCACCCACCACATTCTCGGGTGGGGAAAAACAACGGGTCAATATCGCCCGTGCATTCTCTGTGGACTATCCCATTTTGCTGCTAGATGAACCCACGTCTGCATTGGACGCCGCCAATCGCGACGTGGTGATGCAGTTAATTGAAGAACGTAAAGCCCAAGGCTGTGCCATGGTAGGCATTTTTCATGATGACGAAGTACGAGAACGGGTATGCGATGGCACTCTTACCTTTGGTCAACCTTAAGAGCATGTTTGGCTAATCGTAGCTTCCAGGGTTTCATGTCGCCCAGACAACAAATGGTGCGCAAAATTTGTTGACGCTTCCCCCTAAAGATAATGTTCGCTTAACCTTAATTAGATATTAGTTAGAGATGTCTAGACGTTTCCATCGTTGTATCTGGTTTGGTAGGCAAATGTGTTCAACCCTATGCCCCTGAATCCATAAGCCCTATGACTGAAACTATCTATACTAATTATCGCTTACAGCTTCCTGAGGATGAGGTTCTAGGGACCGTAGTCGTCAAGGACGGTGTGATTGCAGACATTCAACCGGGCACTGTGGACAGTGGCCAAAATGGCAATGGTGACTATCTGTTGCCTGGTTTAATTGAGCTTCACACTGACAATCTTGAACGGTGTATGTCGCCCCGACCTAAAGTCAACTGGCCTCTGGATGTGGCTGCGGTACATCATGACCGAGACTTGGCCGGGGCAGGCATTACCACCGTCTGTGACGCCATTTCCATTGGCGATCTGACGCCTGGCTCGTTGCGGATGACCCAATTTGGCCCGATGATTGACACCATTTATCAAGGGCAGAACGAGGGGCGTTTTTCGGTGGACCATCGCTTGCATCTACGATGTGAACTAGGCTACGACCAGGTATATGATCTGGTGGAAACCTATGCTGACCATCCCTTGTTATCACTGCTGTCACTGATGGATCACACTCCAGGGCAGCGACAGTTTGTCAAACTCGATAAATATAAAGAGTATTACCAGGGCAAACATGGGGTAAGCGCCGATGAGATGGAGGGCTTTATTCGCGATCGCATCGCTGCCCAGCAGTGCCATGCCGTAGACAATCGTCGCAAATTAGTAGAACTGGCCCAACAGCGAGATATTTGCCTGGCTAGCCATGACGATGCCACACCAGAACATGTTCAGGAAGCCCTTGACGATGGGGCCGCCATTGCCGAGTTTCCCACCACATTGGATGCAGCAAAAGAAGCCCACAGCCATGGTCTGCAGGTGATGATGGGAGCCCCTAACTTAATCTTAGGAGGCTCTCATTCAGGCAATGTATCGGCCATGGATTTAATCGAGCGAGAGTTAGCCGATATTATCTCCTCGGACTATGTGCCCCAAAGTTTAGTTCAAGCGATGTTCCTGATTGCGGAGCAGGTCCAACTGCCCCTTTACAAAGCGATGCGTCTGTTTACCCTGAATCCAGCTAAGGCGATTGGTCTAGATTGCGATCGCGGCAGTCTGGAAGTGGGCAAACGGGCCGACATGATTACCTTGCACCACGACGGTGTGGTACCACGACTCACCTCTGTTGTGAGGCAAGGGTACCGTATCGCTTAAGGGCAAACCTAGGTTTGCCTGGCGCAAGGGAATTAAGGGGGAATGAGAGACTTTTCCTCACCGAAATCTGTCTATTGCTCTCCCCCTTTTTCTTCAGGTTCCCGTAGAGTGGGCACGGCCTATCGTCCCGAAAGCATTCGTAATAGACAGTTCCCGTAGGGTGGGCCGCGCCCACCGTCCTAAAAACATTAATAACAAACAAGAGTTATGACGGTAATCTCTTCAAAAAAAATCGCCTTTCAAGGGGCAAACGTTCTCACGCCGGACGGCTGGCTAAAGGATGGAACTGTTCTGGTAGAGAACGGTAAATTTGTCGCCGTTGACCAAACCCCCACCCCTGACGGATATACCGAAATCGATGCCACCGGACTACAGCTTTTGCCCGGCCTTGTCGATATCCATGGCGATGCCTTTGAGCGCATGATTGCCCCCCGCCCCGGCATCTCCATGCCGTTGGATATGGCCCTGGTGGAAAATGACCAGGCCCTGCTCGCCGCTGGCATCACCACATTCTTTTATTCCATTACCGACTCATTTGAACCAGGGTTACGCAGTCGGGCCACCGCCCGTCAGCTAATTGAAAAAATCACGGCCTCTGACAATGGTCTACAGACTGACAGCCGCATTCATATCCGCCATGAGCAGGCCAATACTGACGACTACGATGAGCTATGCCACTGGTTAGACTCTCGCCAGGTGACCTTACTCTCCCTCAACAATCACCTGCCGGACACCCTGGAAGAAAATAAGATCCAACGCTATGCCAGCAGCGTCCGTCAACGGATTAAACAATCTGACCAGGACATTCGGTCCCTGGTGGAAACCGCCTTTGCCCAATTAGACACAGGCCTGCAACAGACTGAAGCATTGGTGCAGCGTTGCCACACCCTCGGTACCCCGGTGGCCTCCCATGATGATGAGACCGCAGCCGATGTGGCCCAAAGTCGAAAGCGGGGAGTTGCGATCGCAGAATTTCCGGCAGCCATTCCCCTAGCCAAACAATCCCGCGATTACGGTGCTGCCATCCTTATGGGCGCACCCAACCTGGTGCGTGGCGGCTCCCACGTGGGGTATATGGGCGTTGCCGAAGCGGCCCAGGCCCGGGTTCTAGATTGCCTATGCTCTGACTACCATTATCCCTCGTTATTCCATGCCCCGTTCTTGCTTACCGAGAAAAACCTGATGTCGTTTGAACAATCCTGGAAATGCGTATCCCAATACCCAGCAGAAGCCGCCAAAATCGGCGACCAAAAAGGAAAAATCGCCCCCGGCCACGACGCCGATTTTCTCTTACTAACCCCCGATTGTCCGTTACCCAGCGCCATTCGAGCAGTGTATATCAACGGCAATCCCGTCAAACAATCTAGATAATCCCATGACCATAACCATTAACCAGATCCTCGACCTCTATCGCCGCCGTGGGCAGGCCCAATACGGTGGTGAAGCCGTTAGCCAATTGGAGCATGCCCTGCAATGCGCCACCCTGGCCGAAGACAATGGTGAATCACCCGAGCTAATCACCGCTTGTTTGCTCCATGACCTGGGTCACCTGGTGCATCATCTTGGTGATGACCCTGCCCAGCGAGGCATTGATGACCGCCATGAATATCGGGCCATCCCCGTATTAGAAACCCTTTTTCCAGAAGCTGTTACCACTCCCATTCGGTTACATGTAGCTGCCAAACGTTACCTTTGCGCCATTGATGAGGGCTACTGGGCTGCCCTCTCGCCCGCCTCTAAACTCAGCCTGGAACTCCAAGGAGGTATCTTCTCAAAAACGATGGCAGATACATTTATTGATCAGCTCAATGCCCCACAGGCCGTCAGGCTACGCCGTTGGGACGACCAGGCCAAGGTTAAAAACCTGAAAACCCCTGACTTAGATCACTTTCAACCCATTCTAGAAGCGGCCTGTCAGGTACCTGTAGCATGACCATTATCGCCCAAATTAGCGATCTCCATGTGCAACAGCCTGGCAAGCTAGCCTATGGCGTTGTTGATACAAACTCATTGGTGGCGGAGGCCATTGCTCGCCTGAGTAGACTCAATCCTCAGCCAGATGTTGTGGTGGCATCCGGAGATTTAATTCAAGACGGCACTGTAGAAGAATATGAGTTGCTCAAAGGTATACTCGCACCGCTGCAGTGCCTTGTTTATCTGATGCCGGGCAACCACGACCATCGAGACAATCTGCGGCAAGTATTTAGCACACACACCTATCTTGCAAAAGAGAGTGCTCACATTAGCTATGTTGTCGATGACTATCCTATGCGCATGATAATGCTCGACAGCATTATCCCCGGCCAAGGTGGAGGCCAAGTGGATGCAGAGCGTTTAACATGGCTAGAGCAACAACTTTTAGCAGCACCAGAGACACCCACCCTGATCTTTATGCACCATCCTCCATTTGCCACGGGTATTCCCTGGATGGACCGCAAACGGTTTCAGGGGCACCAGGCACTAGCTGACTTGATCAGCCAGCATCCCCAGGTAAAACGCATTAGCTGTGGCCACTTGCACCGTACTATCAATTGTTCCTGGGCCGGTACCGTAGCCAGCAGTCAGCCCAGCTTAGTCCACCAGAGTGCTCTAGATTTTGACCCTGACGGCCCCAGCCAGTTTGTCATGGAACCACCGGCCTACCAGCTCCATGTGTGGACCGATAAGAATTTGGTGTCCCACACCCTGTATGTTGGCCAGTTTGATGGCCCCTATCGGTTTTCTACCGGCAAATTGCTAACAACTTGCCCATTGCCGTAGGGGCATTGCATGCAATGCCCCTACGGCCCAATGCCCCTACCTGGGAACTTTATTGTTTGTTGTGCAGCCCTTGGTTCTCTAGGTGAGCTCTCTCACGACAGCCAGTACATCCTGAGGCTCAGCCCGCTGGGTGTAGTCTGCCTCGGCAAAGGCATAGCGAATGCGTCTAGATCGATCGATCACGTAGGTGGCGGGCATGGGTAGCTCATAACTATCGTCACCATTATTGGCGGGGATATCGATACCAAAGTTCTTATAAATGGGTTGCAGGGTCTTATCCAGGGTAAACACCAGACCATACTGGCGAGAGATTTTATTGCCCACATCGCTGAGGACAGCAAATTCTAGATTGTGCTTCTCGGTAACACTGAGGGAATGGTCGGGCAGCTCTGGGGAAATGGCGACGAGGGTGGCACCCGCCTGCTTAAAGTCGGGCAGCAGGTTTTGAAAGGCGCGCAGTTCTAGATTGCAGTAGGGGCACCATTCACCGCGATAAAAGTTAATGACCACGGGGCCTTGCTTGAGTAGTTCACTGAGGCGTACGACCTTACCGGTGGCATCGGGCAGTTCAAAGTTGGGAGCGGTGTCACCCACAGTCAGAGCCTGGGTGGCAAGACCGGAAGCCTCCAGAGCATCGGTTGCGGCTGCCATGGCGTCCTGAACATCCTGGGGTGCCTGTTGTTGAAATCCGGCCCGCTGATCGGCTAGCTGATCAGCCAGGGAATGAGTCGATGTAGTCATGGGGGATACCTGTGGTGAATTAGCTTTGTTCGAAATTCTAGAACTATAGTATTCACCGAAGATTAGAGCTAG
The DNA here is from genome assembly GCA_019634055.1 of Leptolyngbyaceae cyanobacterium MAG.088. GTDB lineage: Bacteria > Cyanobacteriota > Cyanobacteriia > Phormidesmidales > Phormidesmidaceae > Leptothoe. The sequence continues at coordinate 2,262 of JAHQVZ010000109.1, read as the reverse complement.
CTGAGAAAGGGGCAAGATTTATCAACCCATGGGTGAGGGAGCCAAGGGTTGACGCTATACTGACTAGCTATCAGCCGTCACCCTGCAAGAGGATGTCTATACAGGTAGGTCTTTACGACTTTTTTGCTTACACACTGCCAGGCGTTCTATTTGTTATATCCCTTGCCTATGCAGGTAGCAATTTTGGCTTCTTTCAGTTTGACCTTCAAAGTTTGAGCACTTTATCCACTCCGCTGATTTTATTTGGTCTTGGGGTTTCCTATGTGGCTGGCATGCTACTGCAGCCTATTGCTAAAAAGTGGCATCGAATTTTACAGCCCAAAGGCAACACTAAAACAATATTTAAAGACTTTGAGGTGCTACACCCTGAGCTAACTATGAAGGTGCGTCCAGAGGAAGCTGGATTGATGAGGGCCTATATAAAACAAAAAAGTCTAGAACTGGCGCTGGAAATAGAGAAATTGGGTGCCGTTAGTCAAATGCTGAGAAATTTTTGTTTCGACTTTGCAGTACTCGCAGTTATTTTACTGATTCATTGGCTTAGCAGCGGTTTTCAATGGTTATTGCTAGTGGGCTCACTGCTGATGGCTATTTTGACGGTTGTTGCGGCGGCGGAAGCGACTAAGTTTGATCGCTGGTTTCATTATTTAACGCTGGAGTCTATTGCGGCCTTTAGTCTGACCCCGACGAATCATGTCAGTCACAAACCCATGGGGCATCCGAGTCCATCTCAGCTCACCCTAGGAAAACAACAAAACCAGGGCCAGTAAAATCCTTAACGTGAAAATAGTCAGAAATACTATTCTAGGTTCCTAAAAGTCTTTTTGTCTGGTGATTATTAGTCTTAAACTCACCAAAACAAGGTTGCCAAACCATAGCTGCCATCATTTCTTGGGCATTGTATTTTGTGCTAAAGTTTCGATTCGTTTGGGCGCAAGCATAGTGGGTTGATCTGGGTTTATGGCGATACAGCGATCAGATGACTATCAAAATTTACTGGGTGCCGTTAAAGAGCGTATTCGCTCTGCTCAGTATGCTGCTCTGAAGGTTGTCAATAAAGAGTTGATCACCCTTTACTGGGAAATTGGTCAGATGATTGTGGCTCGCCAGGAAGTGGCTGGATGGGGCCGGGCTGTGGTGGAGCAACTATCGCTGGATTTGCGGGCTGAGTTTCCTGGTATTAGTGGCTTTTCTGCAACTAATCTGTGGCGTATGCGCGCGTTTTATCAAGGCTATGATGGAAAACTCCCACCAATGGTGGGAGAAATTGGTTGGACCCATAATTACGTCATCCTTGAAAAATGTAAAGACAGTCTTGAGCGTGAGTTTTACTTGCGCATGACTTGCAAGTTTGGTTGGACGAAGAATGTTTTAATTCATCAAATTGAGAATAAAACCTACGAAAAGACGCTGACGAGTCAGACTAACTTTGATGGTGCTTTGTCAGAAGAGATTCGCAATCAGGCCAAGCTGGCGGTTAAGGATGAGTATACATTTGATTTTTTAGAGCTGGCCGATGAACATAGTGAACGGCAGCTAGAGCAGGCGATTTTGGGTAAAGTTGAGCCCTTTCTGCGGGAAATGGGTGGCATGTTTACGTTTGTGGGCAGTCAGTATCGCTTGGAAATTAGTGGCGAGGAGTATTTTATTGATCTGTTGCTCTATCATCGGACGTTGAAATGCTTGATTGCGGTAGAGCTGAAGATTGGTAAGTTTTTGCCGGAGTATGTGGGCAAGATGCAGTTTTATTTGGCGGCTTTGGATGATCTAGTTCGGTTACCGGAGGAGAATCCGGCTATCGGGATTATTCTTTGTAAGTCGAAGGATCGGACGATTGTTGAGTATGCACTACGGCAGTCAAATAAGCCGATTGGGGTAGCAACGTATCAGATTATGTCTACAGTTCCACCGGAGTTAGAGGGACAGTTGCCTGAGCCTGAGCAGGTGGCGAAACTCATGGAAGATATTTCTTAACGGGTTATTAGAGCGGGAGGTATTTCACTAAGGCGCGCATGGATTCGTGGGGTTGGGGTTGGATGGGGCGATCGGTGGGTAGGAATTGGGGCCATTCATTACGCTTTAGCGCATGCCCCTTGGGCTATAGGGTTTGGCGAAGTGGTGATGGTGGAGGCTGTGGATGATAGTGTTGATGGCTGATTGGGAGCCGATGATGAGGATTTTGACGGGCTCGCGGTCGGGTTTGGGGACTGAGTAGAGTTGTAGGGCGGCTTCGGGAGCTGTGTTTTCAGCGGTTAAAGCTGG
>JAHQVZ010000108.1 GCA_019634055.1 Leptolyngbyaceae cyanobacterium MAG.088 | reverse complement strand
TGACTATCGACCGAAAGAATAATGTCTCCTGCCTTGATACCAGCCTGAGCGGCTGGTGAAGTGGTAGACATAACTTGGGGAATCAGAACACCAGGCTCAAATACAAAGTCTTGGGGAACACCAACACTCGTGAACTGAACGACAAAGACAAGGTAAGCAAATAGAAAGTTGGCAATGACACCGGCGCTCATCACAATGGCCCGGTCCATCACTGGTCGATTTTGGAGCAGGTTTGGATCGTCAGGGGCAAAACTATTGTCGGCCTCCTCCTCCATGGGAAAACCCACAAACCCACCTAAGGGGAGTGCCCGTAAAGCATATTCCGTCCGAGAACCCTGAAATTTCCACAGAATAGGGCCAAAGCCGATGGAAAACCGGTTAACGTGGATGCCCTGTAAACGAGCAGCCATAAAGTGGCCCAGCTCATGGACAAAAATCAGAAGAGCGATGACAGAAATAACGGCCAGAACGGACATAGAGGCAAATTAAGTAGGTCAGTAAAGCGCTTAACAGTCAATAGCACTGGTGGACTGCTCAGGTGAAAAGAAACTTCTCAGAAGGCATACTAAACAGCGTTATCGGTGTGTGCAAGCACATCAATTAATCGCAAACGGTTGCTATAAGTCTTATTCTACCGTTCCCTTTCAATAGCTGTGGGGTAAATGGGTTAAAGAAACTCACGACCCATGTAAGTTTGGAGTACATCAGGTACTTTGACGCCGCCATTGGGCTGCTGATAGTTCTCAAGAATGGCGGCCATGGTACGACCAATGGCAAGGCCTGAACCATTTAGGGTGTGGACAAACTGGGTACCTTTTTGGCCAGAGGTTTTGAAACGGATATCAGCGCGGCGTGCTTGAAAATCAATGCAATTAGAACAGCTGGAGATTTCACGATAGCGATTGGCTGAGGGTAGCCAGACTTCTAGGTCATAGGTTTTAGTCGCTGAAAAGCCCATGTCACCAGTACACAGAGCTAATACTCGATAGGGTAGCTTGAGCTGCTGCAAGATATCCTCAGCATCCTTAGTGAGTGCTTCAAGTTCTTCGAACGAGGTGTCAGGGTGCACAAACTTGAACATCTCCACCTTATTAAATTGATGCAGACGGATTAAACCACGGGTGTCACGACCATAGCTGCCTGCTTCACGGCGAAAGCAGGGGGTGTAAGCACAGTAGTTAATGGGCAGTTGATCGTCAGTGAGAATTTCACTGCGATGCAGATTAGTTAGGGGCACTTCAGCCGTCGGCGTAAGCCAAAGGTCGTCGTCTGCACACTTAAAACTGTCTTCGGCAAACTTGGGTAGCTGCCCTGATCCGGTTAGGGAAGCAGAGTTAACCAATATGGGAGGCAGCATTTCGGTGTAGCCCGACTTGGTATGGCGGTCGAGCATAAATTGAATGAGCGCCCGTTCCAATGCGGCACCAGCACCAATCAAGGTAACAAAGCGGCTCTGGGCAATTTTGACCGAGCGCTCAAAGTTCATAATGCCAAGCTTTTCACCCAGCTCGTAATGGGCGAGAAAACCATCCCCCTGAGGGATCAGATCATCGCCCCAGCGTCGAACTTCCACATTGTCTTCTTCATCCTTGCCCTCTGGCGTAGTGTCACTGGGCAAGTTAGGTAGGGTGAGCAAAATATCGTGGATTTTGGCCTTGAGTTCTTTTTCCTTTGGCTCTAGTTCAGACAGCTCTTTCTTAACCCGGTTGCCTTCATCCCGCAGGGTTTTCACTTCATCCCCTTTAGGATCGGCTCCGCCTTTGATTTTCATCCCGACGGCCTTGCCAATTTCATTGCTACGGGCCTGAAGCTGAGAACGTTCTCCCTCTAATCCTCTTTGTTCATTATCTAGCTGTTGAATTTCAGAGAGGGCCGTTGCATAGTCGCCGTTGCGTTTGGCTAGGGCGATTGTCACTTGGTCAGGGTTTTTTCGAATCAGCTTTAGATCAAGCACTGTAGTTCACCGAGTTTTCCCAGTAGATAAGGATAGCATTCCTCACCCTAAATCCCTCTCCTTTAAGGAGAGGGACTTTTGGATAGGGTTAAACTACCTGTTCGATTTCGGCAATTTCGGGGATGAACTCACGCAGGCGACGCTCGATGCCCATGCGTAACGTCATAGCGGAGCTGGGGCAGGAGCCGCAGGCACCTTGGAGACGTAGTTTGACAACGGGACCATCGATTTCAACGAGTTCGACGTTGCCACCATCGGCCATCAGATAAGGACGGAGTTCGTCAAGTACTTTTTCGACGTTGTCGTTAGTTAGGGCTAGGGTTTCCATTGGGTTAGTTCTGATTAAAGAATGAAACAGCTACCCCAATAGTAGCTTTTGTGGTGATGGGTGAATGGTGAGTCGTGAATGGGATATGGCGATAAGTTTTTATGTCCCAAATAATTTTTTATTGTCTTTATTGTCTTTTATGCCCTAGCAAGCTTTGCGATCGCCCTCACGATTCATCAGCGTAGTGCCCTCACGATTCACTCTGTCTCAATTGCCAACAGCGGATTTTCCCTGCCCAATCACCACTGATTAAGGTGCGATGATCGGGGGTGAAGACGGCGGACCAGACGCCGCTTTCGTGACCTTCTAGAACATCTAGTAGCTTACGGGTGGTCATATTCCAAATGCGAATGGTGCGATCGCGACTGGCTGTCGCCAATAACTTTCCATCACCACTAAAACTGACGCTGTTCACCCCACCGCTATGGGCATCTAGCTCTGCCAAAAATCGACCGTCCCGCAAACGCCAGAACATCACTTTTTGATCAGCTCCACCACTGACCAGTAATTCGCCATCAGGGCTGATAGCCAGACCTACAATGTCATCTTCGTGGCGCTGTAAATGATGTTTAACCTGACCAGTGGCCGCATCGCAGATATTGATTTCCTGATCCTGGGTGCTGGTCACTAGGGTGCGGCCATTGGGACTGAGCACCAGGGCACGAATCCAATGTTGATGGGTAATTAGTGTGGTTTGCAATGTGCCATTGGCCGCTGACCAACGCCGTACGGTTTTATCTTGGCTGCCAGTGTATATCCATTGACCATCGGGGCTAAACGTAACCGTTCGAACACTGTCGGTATGGCCTTTAAGAATGGCGAGTGGCCGATCTTGATTCAGCTGCCATAGACACACCGTATTATCGTTACCCCCACTAGCAATCAATGAATCATCGGGGCTAATGGCCAAGGCTCGCACCCAGCCACTATGGCCTTGCAGTGCTTGGTGACATGTGCCATTAGCCAGGTGCCATACTTTCACCGAACGATCGCCACTACCACTGATGATGTAATGGCCTTGACTATCAACAGCGATAGAGCGAATCCAGCTATCGTGGGCGTTAATGGTTTGAGTACAGTGCCAGAGATGGCGACTCGATGGTTCAGTTGACGAGTTCACAGCCGCAGCTCTAATGACTACATGCATCAGGATTAATCAATAGTTATTATCATAGGTTGCCCGACTTTCCGATCCCTTAAGTGAGAAGTCTGCAACAACGTACTTTTAATAACGACTGCTGTGTAGAGAATTCCCGATGGAACTACAAAGAAATACTTAACGTGAGACAACTTTTTCCCGGATGGTACAGGTTAAGCAATGCTGCCGCGTTTCCGCGCTTCTTTATAAGATGTGCCAACATTCTGTAAACCAGCTCGGAGCATCTGCTGTTCGAGTAGGGCAAAAAATCGATTGCGATCGCCCCCCTTTACCACTGCCTGATTGTGGGCTTCTGCCAGGGTAACCGGGTAGCCAAACCCCTTTTGCACCTGAGTTAGCGTCAGACTCAGAGCGGCTTCAAATAACTGGCGATCATTGACTACCCATTCAGGAAATTCTACACGGGCAATTTCTGCGCCCACATGCACATGGCAGAAATAGACCTGATGGTCCCCGTAGAGATGCAAAATATCCGCTGAGCTTTTGAATAAGGGTCCCCGTTGGCCCGGCTCCAACAATGTAGACCACAGGGTAACATCCCGCAGCGGTGAGAATATCTGGCAGGGAGCACCGTCGGTTTGGCCTTCGCAGTATTTTTGACAGTCCGGCTGGTCATAGGAGCAGCTTTGCAAGCGTAGAAAGTTTAAAGCCTCACTGCTGCGAGATGCGCTGAGGTATCCCACCATCGGCACCTGGGCAACCCGCAGGCACTCCCATGCTGTCAGGATTGGCTCCAGAATCTGATCCCTGGCGGGGGCGGGGAGCTGATCTAGAAACCAATAGATCAATGACCCATCGGTCATGGCTAAAGTGGGGGCGCTGCGTTGTAGAAGGGTAAGCTGCCCGGGCCTTCCTGCAGTCGCATTAACGCCCAATTCGGTTCCCAATTCGGCCCCCAATTCAGCCAGAACAACAGCCTCTGACACTGTGCGTCGATAGCCCATCCATTCTTCTGTGCGAATGCCCCACTGCCGAGAGGCATAGAGATCTTCGGGGCGATAAATCACTTCGGGCTGGCTGTCGAGCAGTGGAAATCGGCTCTGACCGTAGTGCAGCACCACCCGACCAATGTTTAGTAAATAGCAGTAGGCGATTTCGTGGTGGCTGGGATTGATTTGGGAGCCGTCGGTAGCAATAACGGTATGGGCTTCGGGGGCTGGTTTGATTTGGACACGGGTGTCCAGGGGTTCCATCGGTTCAGCGGCGGCAAAGCCAATTTGGGGACGATGGGTGTGGAGTTGTTGAACTAACTCAGATTGCTGTAGATGGGCCTGATGCAGGAGTTGGGTTGCGATCGCAACCCTGGCCCTGGCCGCCTCAGCCTCCTTAGCCAGATGAGTGCTAATTCCCTGCATCTGCTGTGCAATTTTTGATAGATCCAGCATGGTCCCGTTTGCCTAGGCAATATCGAACTTTTGTACTACCGAGTCTAACGATAGCAGATGAATTCGATTATCTTCCTGGGCAGTTTGTCTTTCTGGCGCTAAGTTATATCCCCAGTCGGCAAGAAATAACTCGACGTGGTCCAGGTCAGATTGTTGTTTCACCGCCTGCAGCGCTTTGATTCGGTCTTCGATAAACCAGAGGGTCGGTGGCCGACCGTTATTCATATGGCTGTTGACAAGCAGGCGTAGGGTCTCGTACTTAGGGCGTTTGACCTCTTTGCCTAAAATCTTTTCAGGCGGCATCGCCACACCGCTTTGTTTTAAAAGCTGTTGGATAAAGCGGCCCTCTTTAGTACTGACAATATAGGTGGGACGTTTGTCTAAAGAGGCTTGTAGTACCGATAGCATATGGGGATAAAACCGATGTTGGGCAAGCCAGTTATCTAAATCGGTGGCAATCCAATGGTCTCGCTCTCCGTCGAGCACCTTCGCAGCCTCAGCCTGGGTGAGTTTGGTTTCTTCTAAAAACGGCAGGGCCATCTGTGGCCAGTTAGAAATGATGTCTTCAGCCGTTTTGCCCGCAATTAGCGCCCGCAGCAGCATCGGCATTTCCCAGCCAGTCTCTATGACAGGACGCAGCGGGTAAAACTGCTCGGCTAAACCGGCAGGGGGTTCCAGACTATCTGGTTTGAATAATCTGCCATAGGCCCGCCACGCCGTTTGAAAATACTCGATCAGCCCGTCACAAATCACCCCATCAAAATCAAAGGCCAGCACATCTGGTTCCATGGTTTTAGTTTCCCGTCAGCTACCTTGAAACGATACCGGAGGAATCGCTAACGATACGTCCCAAATGCGTCAAGATTTTCAAAATCTCCCCTAGCTCATGACGGCGAGGAAACAGCGAAAACGTCCGCGATGTATCGTACAGCAGACCATCTGGCTGAAGTACTTTTAGAAAAACAAACTCATCCCCATTTGTTGCCATGCCATAGACAGGCTGTTCTGGCTGAGGACTGGCCAGAACATAAGCTAAAAGTTGAGGTAGTGCGGCAGGCACTGGAATACTGGTGCGCTTGGGCTCAACCACCATGATCCACAGTTGCTCTTGGACCACCAGAGTATCGATAAAACCACGGATAACTTCATCTGGATCGTCCAATTCCAGACTAATCCCATAGGGCGATTTAAGTCGAAATGGGGGATCTAGAAAACCGGCTAATTCCATTAGAGGAGCCAGCACAACCGTGTTGATCGTCCCTTCTAACAGCAACCCCTCTGCCCGATGGTAGTCGTAGCGAGTCTTTAGTCGTTCTACACCGAGTACTTGAGCGCTGCTGAGGTCAGGTAAATCCGTTAGCCATTCATTAAAAAAGGTATCACTGCTGGCTTGCTGCAGATTGAATCGGCTCTGCAAATCATTCAGAGTTTTAATTCGATCGGTAACGCCAAGAGCAGCGGTCATAAAGCTTTCTGCTAAACAGGTTGACTTAAGTTTAGCAATTCTTTTTCTAGGGCTGATGTTGATAAGCAAGGGCCTTGTTTCAAGGGCCTTGAGAAAAATGAAAACCCAAGGCCCTAGGGTGTAGAAGCACCTGATTCCAAACCCCAAATCAATGTATACCAGAGGGTGCCCAGAAAAATTGTCAATTGATTAACTCTGAGCAGGTTAATAACCATAACCGCAGCAAGATTAAGGGTTTAGAATGGATAGCGCTGGATAGGTAGACATATGAGCGCGGCAGAGTTTCTAGATGAATTTGATGTAGTCGTGATTGGGGCGGGTCATGCCGGTTGTGAAGCGGCCCTGGCATCGGCACGGCTGGGGGCTCGGACGCTGCTGCTTACCCTTAACCTGGATCGCATTGCTTGGCAGCCCTGTAATCCAGCGGTGGGCGGTCCAGCAAAATCACAGCTGACCCATGAGGTGGATGCTCTGGGTGGCGAGATTGGCAAAATGGCCGACCGCACCTATCTCCAAAAGCGGGTGCTCAATAATTCTCGCGGTCCTGCCGTGTGGGCGCTGCGGGCCCAGACCGATAAGCGAGAATATGCCGCCATTATGAAAACCATCGTGGAAAACCAGGAGAATCTGGTGCTGCGCGAGGGCATGGCAACAGATTTAATTTTGGGTGACAACGACGAGGTGATTGGCGTCCAAACCTATTTTGGGGTGGCGTTTCGCTGTAGGTCGGTAATTCTCACCACGGGCACATTTTTAGGCGGCGTCATTTGGGTCGGCGACAAGTCCATGGCCGCTGGACGAGCCGGTGAATTTGCCGCTGTTGGTTTAACTGAGACTCTGAATAAATTTGGCTTTGAAACTGGGCGACTGAAGACCGGAACGCCTGCCCGTGTGGATCGTCGCACCATTAATTTTGACGTGTTAGAACCTCAGCCCAGTGATAAAGATGTGCGCTGGTTTAGCTTTGACCCGGAGGTGTGGGTGGAGCGCGAACCGATGGATTGTCACCTGACGCGCACCACCGCAGAAACCCATCGCATTATTCAAGAGAATCTCCACATGTCGCCGATCTACGGTGGCTGGGTGGAGTCTAAGGGGCCGCGCTACTGTCCTAGCATTGAGGATAAAATTGTTCGGTTTGCCGATAAAGAGAGTCACCAGATTTTCTTAGAACCGGAAGGACGCACCATTCCTGAAATCTATGTGCAGGGATTTTCTACGGGGTTGCCGGAGAGTATTCAGCGGGCCATGCTGCGTAGCCTGCCCGGTTTAGAACAGTGCACTATGCTACGTCCGGCCTATGCGGTGGAGTATGACTACCTGCCTGCCACCCAGTGTTTCCCGACGCTGATGACTAAAAAGATTGAAGGGCTATTCTGCGCTGGGCAGATCAACGGTACCACGGGCTACGAAGAGGCGGCAGCCCAGGGTTTTGTGGCAGGGGTAAATGCGGTGCGCTTTGCCCGTGGTAAGGAGATGATTATTTTCCCCCGTGAGGGTAGCTACATTGGCACGCTGATTGACGATCTGTGTACCAAGGACCTGCGGGAGCCCTATCGGATGCTCACATCCCGCTCGGAGTACCGTTTAATTTTGCGCTCAGACAATGCGGACCAGCGGTTGACGCCCCTGGGTCGAGAGATTGGCTTAATCGATGATCGCCGTTGGCAGCTGTACACCCACAAGCAGGCAAATATTACGGCTGAGAAGGAACGTCTGCACAGCAATCGGGTAAAGGCCCATGAACCGGCAGGGCAGCAGATTGTGGCGGATACGGGGCAGCGGATAAAGGATGCGATCGCACTGGCCGATCTGCTCCGTCGTCCTAAGTTTCACTACAATCATCTAGAGCAATATGGCCTCGGCAACCCAGAGCTGACAAGGGCCGAGAAAGAAGGTGCCGAAATCGACATCAAATACTCCGGCTATATCCAGCGACAGCAAAAGCAAATTGACCAGGTCGCCAAACAGCAAAACCGCAAGCTGCCCCAAAATATCGACTACATGACCATCGACACCCTATCCATGGAAGCCCGCGAAAAATTGATGTCGGTACAGCCCTTAACCGTGGGCCAAGCTACCCGCATTGGTGGTGTCAACCCAGCAGATATCAATGCTCTGCTGGTGCATCTAGAGATTAAAGATCGTCAGAAAGAAGCATTGGCCAACACCTAGGGACGTTATTTCTCCGTAGGGGCATTGCATGCAATGCCCCTACGGAAGGCGTAATTTATGCAATATGTCATAAAAAAAGCGCTAACCCTAAAGCTAGCGCCGATCTGTTTCGTACCTAACAAACTTCTAGGAGAGGAGAAATGTGATGGCAGCCTAAGCAGCAGTCGTTTCCACAGTGACGGTAGTGGCAGCATCTTCAGTAACCACGGTATGCACCTCAGTTTCCTGCTCAATTAGAGCAACGGGCTCAGTTTCCTCAGTCTCTTCAGCCGGGCTAAACAATGTCGCCTTAACCGCATCGATGATAGCCTGCAACTTTAGCTTGAACCGGGCAATGATGTCCTTTTCATCATTGCCTGAATCTTGGGCTGCCTGCTTGGCATTGGCATAGGCCTCCTGGCCTTTTTCCTTAACCACGTCAACAGCATTACCGGCTAGGTCTTTTGCAAGGGGGCGAACGGAGCCTGTACCTTCTTTTACTTCAGTCACGGCATCAGCAAACGCTGATTTAAGGATATCCGCAATCTTTTGAGTGCGGCGACCGCCTTCTTCTTTAATGGACTGAAAGTTGTCGGTAGCAGCTTGTACATTAGTAGAATTCATGATTCTGTGCCTTTTATTAATGAATTGGAGTTTAGAGATGTAAGCGAAAAACCTGAATGGATTAGCCTACGGATACCGCATCTACCTCAACCACCTGCTCAGTTGGGGTGGCAGTATCAGCGGAGCTGTCAGCCTCTTGTTGATTCTTTTTCTTAGAGGCATTGACCTGTTCGAACAGGAGTTGGGACACTTCAGTGACTAGCAAAGTAGCGATGATGCCATCATCTAGCCAGCCAATAATTGGAAGAACATCTGGAGAAATATCGAAAGGACTCACAAGATATAAAAGGCTACCGAGAACAACAATCCAACGATATTTAGAATTGCGGATTACGTTGCGGTACCAAGTGCGTAGGCTTTCGATGATAGTTTGCTGTGCAGGTGTCTTCATGGTTGTGTCTCTCTTGCTCGACACATTCATAATCGCAAAGAGAGAGAATTGACGCAGGTGGTGAATGCCCCCATGGGATAGGGTAAAATTACACCGACATGACCGTATACGGTTTTCCTCTTGTATGGCTAAATCCCTTGTTTCTAAAGTATTTCGGAAGTTTATTACGGCAGCCCTTTTAGCTGTTTTAGTATGGCTTGTGCCAGTAGTGAAAGTGTCTTTTTCGTATTTTGGGTCTATTTCTATGGCCAATGCTGCCTCTCAACATGGTTTCCGCCGTCCCCAGATTAAAGGGGATGATGCCCTGATGGAGGCCTACCGCAATGGTCAGTCGGACCTGATTGTGGAAGGTAAAGGTCGGGTGGAAAAGCTACTGCCCGACGATTTAGAAGGCTCCAAGCATCAGAAGTTTATTCTGCGCTTAGCCTCTGGGCAGTCCATACTGGTGAGTCACAATATTGATAGTGATGTCTCCCCCCGCATTGCTGGTTTGCGAGAAGGCGATAGCGTGAAGTTTAAGGGGGAATATGAGTGGAATGAGCGCGGTGGGGTGTTGCACTGGACCCATGATGACCCGAAAGATTGGCATGCGGATGGGTGGATTGAGCACAATGGTGTTCGCTACGAATAATTGCCCCTAGTCAAACGTGTTGATCTAGCATAATTTGATTGCCATCAGGATCGACAAGAATACAATGGGCGGGGCCAGAGGTAGTTTCATCTGCTTCAGCAATAAAGTCAATGCCATCGGCTTTGAGCCTTTTCTGAATCTCTCGCACATCCATCATAGAGTCATCACCTTCTCCGGGGGACGTCCAACGCGGATTGAAGGTTAGAATATTTTGCTCAAACATTCCCTGAAACAGACCGATCACAACCGTGCCGTTGGAAAGAATTGCCCAACCCTGGTCAGGGTAGTCTCCCATCACGTTAAACCCTAGCTTCTGATAAAACTCTTTGGAGGCATTCAGGTCTTTGACTGCGAGGCTGACGGAAAATGTGCCGAGCTGCATATGCGAGTCCTCTACGCTGAAATCAATATATGCCAAGGTACAGGGGACCTATTGGCAAAAATAGTAGCACTATGATTTTAACTGGTTAACACGTTTCCCACTATCGCTACCAGCTATTCTTCTGGTAGTGAAGCAGACCATTGGCCTAAATGTTTATCTTGTAATACTCTCGAACATCTTTACGTAGTAAAAATATCAGCATGGGAATACCAAAGAGAATATAGGCCGATGGAACGTAGAGAATAGTGATAACAAGAGCAGTTATATAAATGGCTTTACTTGGTTTATGGACGATGCAGGCAAAGAAAATTGTTGCGCTACCTAGCAAAACAGAAAGAAACCCAAAACTGTAGAAAAAGAAAGCCGGTAGTTCAGCTTCATCTAGGACGACTTCAACCATTGGTAAGGCAAAGAAAATCGCCCCCAGACCAAGATATATCAATCCACTAAGGATTAGGGGAATGCGCATTAATGCAAATGGAATTTTTTGATTAGTCACAGGCCACTCCTAATTATTTATCTCAGGTTATACATGATCAATTCCGAGTCTGACCGCCACATCATTATTGGTAACTGGATAAACATTTTCTGTGGGTATGAGTAACCGCTCATAGTTACCAGCCATTGCATGGATTCGTTGTTCGGCAACAAAATCAGACATGTCTTGAATATCAAGAATCCACTCACGAGCGTAGTTTGCGATCGCATCACCCCGCAGCCCCAGTTGAATCGCACGACGTTCCACCTTGTTACCCTTCGGGTCGTGGTCAGGATCCCACTGCAAACGCACATCAGAGTCTTGAACTGCCTTCTTCCACGTTTCGCGAGTATCGTAAATATCAGGGTTAAATGAAGAATGCACCGCCTGGGACAGGATTTGGTCAAAGGCAGTGCGCTTCAGTCTAATGGCAAGCACCACCTCTTGACCTTCCTTAGCAGCCCAGCCAGAACGGTACATCATCCATAGAAAATTGGGCTTAATCCAGGTCATGCGAGTGAGTTTAAACGGGCCGCCAAAGTAGCCATTTTCAGCTGCGAAATGACCAATGGCAGGACGATAGGCCTGATAGACGATAATAGAGTTGGCATCAAACTGCGCCAAAATACCTCGCCCTTGCCGTGGCCAGCGAGCAAGTTGTTGTGGGTAGGGTTCAGTTGCAAGCATTTTTCTCAAGACGGGCGAATCAGGTGATCGCCGATAAAACTACCTAGGCTTTCATCAACCAGTTTCATCAGGTCTACGGAGATTTGATGCTTTCTTGTGATTAAGATTTGGGATCAGATATGTAAAGAATAGAGAGTAGACATGGATAAAAAGTTACTCTTCACCCTCTACGCTTCATCTCATACAGAACTCAATTTTTAGCTTTGACTATGCCCTGGCGACTCCCTATACAATAAAAACATCCGTCAACCGAGTATGAGGCTATGCCAGAGCAAACCCGTCAATCGTGGGATTTCGGTCGCTTTTTTGACACCCTCAACTACTTTGACGCCATTCCCATTGTTAGCTCACTGCAAAATATGTTCTTTGGTTCACCACCGCCACCGCCACCGCAGCTTCAGGCAAATATTGTCTTTGACTTTCGTCAGCCCACGGAGCAAATGCGTGAACTGTGGGGTGCCTTGGACGATGTGGTGATGGGCGGTGTCAGCCAGAGCGGGGCCCAAATTCAGCCTGAAGGGTTAGCCTTTAACGGATATGTATCAACAGCAAATTCCGGTGGCTTTGCCTCAATTCGCACTCGTAATTTTGAACCCCCCTTAAATCTAAGTATCTATAGCGGCATTGAACTACGGGTCAAGGGAGACGGGCAGCGCTACAAATTCTTTTTGCGCGACGGGGCAGGTTGGGATACCGTCGCCTATGCCTATTCCTTTGATACGGCTGATGGTGGCTGGGTCACTGTGCGTGTTCCATTTGCTGATATGAAAGCTGTGCAACGGGCGCGGGTAGTGCAGCGAGCACCCATTGATACAGGACGAATTTATTCTTTGCAGCTGATGCTGAGTAAGTTTGAGTATGACCGTCAGCTAAACCCGCACTTTAATGCAGGACCGTTTCAACTATTGATAGAGTCGGTAAAAGTTTATTAGAACCTACAGCAGGCAGTTTCAGACAATATCTTCACACTGCCTGAAACCATTCATTATTTACTCACCAATCACACCACAGGCAAGGCGAGGACCGCCACCACCGAGTGGGGCAGGCTCATCAGAGAAGTTATCGCCATGCATATGCACCATTAGGGAGCGACCGGGTAAGAAGCTCACTTCTACGCGGGGGGCCAAAACGGGTAAAGTTGCTGTCCCATCCTCATCAACAAATAATGGCGGCAGATCACCTAAATGCCCATCTTCATAGGGGCCTGCATGAACGCCAGTGTTGAAGGGGTCAAAGTGTCCACCAGCGGCTAACCCAGGAACTATCTTGCCATCCTTCATAGCAGGCCCACAGTCTGGATTCGTATGAATATGGAATCCATGGGCACCGGGAGTTAGATTGACAAGATCTGGGGTCAGGAGCAATCCGTATTCGGTATCTTCTAAGGCCACTGTGCCAACAGCAGCCCCAATGCCACTGACATCGGTAAGACTTAACTCAACCGTAACAGCATGACCATCGGCATAGGCTGGTGTTACGGCGGCGGCTGTGATGAGGGTTGTTAAAGCAGCAATGGAAACTGAGTTTCTCAACATAGGTGACATGAAAGCTAAGGAATAAATGTAAGCAAAAGCGTTGTAAATGATGATATTCCCTGTAGGTTTTGGTGCCCATGGGTCCAAAGCCTTAAATTTGCCTAGGACTTTAGACCTATAGCAAACATCCTTAATGAAGTACCTAGTGGTCTGTCAAGACTAAATTTTAGGTAGGATAGATGAGTGATTTGCTAAAACGCGGCTAAACCTGACACACCAATCACTACTCACCATTCCCCAGTCACTGTCTCAACCCTAATTTTTAACTTTGACGCTGCACTAGTATGCTTTTGGTTAAATGCGCTTGACGCAGTTTGTTACTCTTTTGCATCACTTTTCTGAGCATATAGAATACCTGCGATGAGCAATAATGCTCCCAAGGTACTTGACCAGGCGATCGGTTCTTTGAAGGCAAATATGCCAAGTAAGGAGGCGGTCAATGGTTCTAGCAAAACGGCAATGCCCGCAGCGGTGGCAGATGTGTGACGAATGCCTAGCATATAAATGCCATAGGCAATGCCGCTCGTAATGATGCCAAGGTAAAGCAAAAAAGGTAATGCTCTAAACCAAACGGTTAGGGCAGGTTGTTGGACTAAGGTTGGGGTAAGTACCAGAGCAGCAACGGTGAAGCTGTACGTAGCGATCGCAATGGCATCCATACGCCCTACCAAAGACTTGGCCATAATTGCATAGCCCGCGTAGGAGACTGCCGCCCCCAAGGCTAAGGTCACCCCCAATAAAAATTGGCTACCCTGGACCTGTAAGGCGTCCGGTTGAGCAATTAACAAAATTGTGCCTGTGACGCCTAAGGCCAGGGCAATCATCCGATTGCGATGCAGTTTCTCCTTAAGAAAGATAACGGCAAGCAGCGCAATAATCATGGGCGATGAACAGATGGCGACCATCGCTGTCATGGCTACCCCAGCATAGGGAACAGCCGCAAAGTAAAACACCTGATATCCTGCCATGCATAGTCCCATGGCCAGAAGTTTGAGCCGATTGCCCAGGGTAAACGCATCAGTGGAGACAACCGTCGTCCGTCTGCCATAGCCATACCATAGCCAGAAAACAGGCAAGGCAAAGACTATACGCCATAGGCCCACGATTAATGGAGAAACCGTCACCTGTTGAGCAATCAGGACTGACGTCGTACCTGTGGTTCCCCAGGCGATGGCGGCCAGGCAGATGAGCAATAACCCCATAAGGAATAGTATTAAATATTTATTACTTATAGCTACGCTGAGTCAGTTCTACATTCTCAAACACTAAAGTCTCCTGATGTAGTTCAGGTGGTTGTTCGTCTCCTCTATAGGCCCAGGCAGCAACATAGGCATAGGCATCATCATTACGTTGGGCCTCGCCATCGTGTGTTTGGTATTCTTCTCGAAAGTGACAGCCACAAGACTCCTCTCGATTAAGGGCATCTCGGGCCATCAGCTCCCCTAGCTCTAAAAAGTCCGCCAGGCGACCGGCATATTCCAGATTTTTGTTAAGGGTGTTGGGTGCTCCAGGAACTCGCAGATTTTGCCAGAATTCTTTACGCAATGCTTGGATTTGGCCGATCACAGATTTGAGACTGTTGCGATCGCGACTCATGCCCACATGATCCCACACTAGTTGCCCCAGTTCTCGATGGAACTGCATCACGGTTTTATCCCCTTGAATGCTCAACAGCTTTTGAATTTTGGCTTGAACCGAGGCCTCAGCTTCAGCAAAGGCATCATCATCGGTCTTGACAGGTGGCAGCGGATTACGGGCCAAATAGTCCCCCAGGGTGTAAGGAATCACAAAATAACCATCCGCCAATCCCTGCATCAAGGCGCTGGCTCCTAGCCGGTTGGCTCCATGGTCTGAAAAGTTGGCCTCTCCCAAGACAAATAACCCTGGTACCGTACTCATCAGGTGATAGTCCACCCATAGACCACCCATGGTGTAATGCACCGCCGGGTAGATGCGCATGGGTTGTTCGTAGGGGTTTTCGTTGGTGATGCGCTGGTACATCTGGAAAAGATTGCCGTAGCGAGATGCGATCGCATCTCGCCCATCGCGCTCCATGGCATCACGAAAATCTAGATATACGGCTAACCCTGTTGCGCCAACACCACGCCCCTCATCAGTCATATGCTTCGCGTTGCGCGACGCCACGTCCCGAGGCACCAGGTTGCCAAAGCTCGGATAGCGTTTTTCCAGATAATAATCTCTCTCGTCTTCAGGAATCTCATTAGGAGGGCGATTGTCCCCTGGTTTTGCAGGGACCCACACCCGTCCATCATTACGCAAACTCTCACTCATCAAGGTAAGCTTAGACTGATAGTCTCCTGACACAGGAATACAGGTGGGATGAATCTGGGTATAGCAAGGGTTTGCAAAGAAAGCCCCCCGCTTGTAGCAGCGCCATGCGGCAGTCACATTAGAGTTGCGACCATTGGTAGATAAATAAAACACATTGCCATAGCCACCAGTGCACAGTAGTACCGCATCTCCCTGGTGGCGTTCTAACTCTCCTGTGAGCAAATTACGGGTAATAATGCCCCGAGCATGACCATCTACAACCACCAGGTCCAGCATTTCCCGACGGGTAAATATCTCAATTTGATCCGCCATTTTCATCATGGCGCTATAGGCCCCCAGCAAAAGCTGCTGCCCCGTCTGACCACGGGCGTAGAACGTTCGCGACACCTGAGCCCCACCAAAGGAACGATTGGCTAGCAGACCGCCATATTCCCTGGCAAAGGGCACACCCTGGGCAACACAATGGTCAATAATGTGGTTACTAATCTGGGCTAGACGATATACATTGGCCTCACGAGACCGATAGTCTCCCCCCTTAATGGTGTCGTAAAACAACCGCCAGATACTATCGCCATCATTGGGATAATTTTTAGCCGCATTAATCCCCCCCTGGGCGGCAATGCTGTGGGCGCGCCGGGGAGAGTCTTGAATGCAAAAGCTTTTAACGTGATAGCCTAACTCCGCTAAGGTCGCCGCTGCAGAAGCTCCCGCCAACCCCGTACCCACAATAATCACCGTATGCTTACGTTTGTTATTGGGATTAACCAGTTTGCAATGGTCCTTAAAGTTGTTCCATTTATCCTTAAGAGAACCGTGGGGGATGCGAGAGTCTAAAAACATAAGTAAATGGAAATGTATGTTGCAGTTGAAGCATCAAACCCAACAAAGGGTAACTGGGTAACTGGGGGTAACTGGGTAACTAAGAAGAAAAAGCACCCTCACATCACCAACCCCCAATAAATACCCAACGGTAAAACAACAAAACCAACTGCAATACCGATTGCTAAAATTGTGCTGACCACATAGACAGCAGGGCGCACAGCGGCATTCAAAGCGCCCAAAGATTGCCATGCACTCCAAATACCATGGCGCAGATGACTGGCTAGCATAGCCATCACCCCAGCATAGCCAAAAGCATAGAGCGGTTGATGAAATTTTTCCATGACGAGCCGCGACAGATCACGCACATCTGACCCTGGAACGGTGTAGCGGATGCCAAATTTGAAGGTGATCAGATGCCAGACCAAAAAGCCTGCCAGCACCAGCCCAGTCAAAATCATGGTCCGAGAGCTAACGGTTTGATAGCTAGGCTCCCCGGCTGAACTATAGGCGGCATAGCCTCGGGGACGAGCCTGCAACTGCCCCAGAAAAATTTGCACCCCCATCAGCATGTGAAAAATAACAAACCCCAGTAACCCCAGTTCAATCAGCCATAGTAACGGTCCCAGCTGCTCCAGGTGGTGACCATACTGGTTATAGCCATCGGCACTGACCAGCAAAATCAGATTGCCCGTCATATGGATAATCACAAAGGTAACCAGGGCTAAACCACTGATACCAGTGATTAACTTTTTGCCAATGGAGGACTGATAGAGGGTGAGTAGCCGATTTGATTCAGGCAAAGAGGTCTGGGCCATAGATTTAGTGCGCCGTTATTATTCTCCATTGTGTCTGATTGGCTCCATAGCTCAGACAACTTGTTAGGATTTTTTAGCTCCAGGTAGCGCCTAGGGCAGCGTCACAGCTAACTTCAATGATTCGATCCTAAATCTTAGTCTTGTCAGACCAATGGGGTTTAGTCTTTGGTTTATCTTGCGGGTAGTCTGGAGTGATAGATAGCTTGGTAGGCCCCATGACTCCCCCTTCAGAAAGGCAAAAAGTATCTATAGCAAACGTTTTTTTGCAACGGTGGATTTTAACGAATGCCACCGTTGTCGGGCTCGGGTTGGGGCTACCCATGACCGTAGCCAGCCTCCTGTCGTCGGACGGCCATGGCAACTTTCTACTGATGGCCGTTTTCTGCTTAGGGCTGTGGTTAGGCATTGCCCAATGGTTGATATTGCGAAAATTTTGCCCGTTACCAAGGTCGTGGATTTTTATCAGTGCTGCGATGCCTTGGTTAGCCATGGTTGTTGCCTATAGCTTCATAATGACCTTCCATCCGATTGTAGGCATTACATTCATCATCCTCAGTTGGCCATTTTCCCTGGGTCTAGGACAGTGGCATATTCTACGACAGGTCATCCGTCCTGTGGGGAGGTGGCCCCTGATAACGGTGGTTGCTATTGTACTGGGGGCTCTGCTAGGCATATCTATGGTGCCTCTGATCGGAAATTTAACTCCCTTTTTGGGATTAGTTTATGGAATTTGTGGTTGCGTAGGTGGCGGCATCTATGGTGCGGTCACAGGGTTGAATTTCCCCTTAAACAGCGGCAACAACAGAAATACCTGATGCCGCCCAAGCCGAACCAAACACCAACCTATGATGTGCCGCCACCTCAAGAAAGAAACACGAGTCACGGGGCAAACCATGATTGAAACCGAAAAGCTGAAAAAACTGATTGCGAAAATTGATCAAGGGACTGCATAACGAGGGGAAACAGGGAGTACGCTACGCCCATTCCCCACTCCCCGTCCCCTAAGAATGCCTAAAACATTATTGCTAAGCTGCGTAGTTTTTCCCATCGCTGTTTACCATGGAAGCTTGGTTGAATGAGTGGAGTAACTGGGGATCATGGACTACACCCTAATTTCGGAACTGGCAGGCACAGCGGTGGGCACAGCGGTGTTAGTGGGTGGAGTGATGGCGGGGCGTCAGGGTAAACGGCAGACGCAGCAGGCCACTGAACTGTCTAAGCTGGAGTCGGCGAAAACCAAGCTAACCGAGCAGTTTACCCAGGCGAAGACCCAAACCAAAACCCTGACGGAGGCGATGGCCCTGGCCAAGGATGCGGTGATGGGTTTAGAGCAGCAGGTGAGGGAGCTTAAGACTGAGCGCGATCGCATCGCCAAAACCTCCACCGCAGCCACAGCCAAAGCGGCCCAATTAGAAAACCAGGTAGCAAGCCTGAACACAGAGAAACAAACGCTCGAACAAGGCTTACAAAAAGAATGCGATCGCACCAGTACGTTAGAAAGCGCCTTAAATAAAGCCCAGACAAATCTCAGCGGTTTAGAAAAATCAGAGCAGCAGCTCAGCCAACTACAGCAAAAGACTCAGACACGCCAAGCTGAGCTGGAATCACAGATTGGCCAATTACAGCATCAGACTAAAACGTTACAGCAACAGATCAATGACCTAGATGCTGAAAAACGAGAGTTAGCTCAAACCATTACAACGTTAGAGAAAAGTAAACAACAGCTTGAACAGTCTTTAGCATCTGTCCAAGCAGAAGACGCCCAAACCCAGACAACAATTACCCAGCTCAATCAACAACTAGAGCAAGCAACAGCAGCCCAAGCAGATGCCGCTCAAGCCCAAACAACCATTGCTCAGCTCAAGCAGCAATTAGAGCAGGAGCAAGCAACAGCCCAAGCAGACTCTGCGCAAGCTCAGGCCGATATTGCCCAGGCTCAGGCAACCATTGCCCAACTTAATCAACAGTTGTCGCAACAGCAAAATCAGCAAAAGACCGAACAGCAAGATCATACTGCGGAACAGGAACAAACAGATGGCCTTGAACAAGCGCATAATCAGCTTCGTAGTCAGCTAGAAAGCAGCCAAACTGAATTAGCCCAATCTCAAGCACAGGTTGCAACACTAGAAGCAGAATTAGCCCAGGTGCAAAAATCTTTAGTAGAGGCCCAGGTCTCTTTTGACCGAGAAACAGCGTTACGAAATCAGCTAGAAGAACTGACCCAGGCCCACCAACAATTAGTTCAGCAGGCTCAACAAACACCCCAGCTCAGTAAGCAGATAGACAAATTAACAACCCTGAATACTCAGCTAACTGAACAGTTGCAAACTGCCCAGGACACGATAACGGCTCAGGCTAATCAGCTAAAAACATCGGCAAAAGAGCAAGTGGCGATGAAAGAAGCTTTAGACATTAGTCAAAGTGTCATTGCAACATTGCAAAAACAGTCAGCTTCAGCGCCATCGTCTCCAGCCTCTGCCCCGGCTCCAGCAGTAGCCAAACAGCCAGAACAGCCCTTTGTTGACACACCTCCAGTTTCGTCGGAGACACCCGCTAAAACCAAGGGGATTAATGGTAAAAGTTTTGTGCTTACAGGGACACTCACAGACTTGACCTATGAGCAAGTAACTCAGAAAATCACCGATGCAGGTGGACGCATTAATAAGATGCCCAGTGGAAAAACTGATTATATTGTTGTTGGCAAAAACCCTGGCAGTAAGCTCAAAAAAGCTGAAAAATATAATACGCCTCAGCTTAATGAAGCTCAGCTACTAGCATTGCTCAATAGTTTGTAGATAGCTTATGTCTACAGACACCCGGTTGGCAGTAAACCTAATCTCTACTAAGTAGGTGAACTCAATCTTTTGTAAGATACAACCAAGCTGTCAAACCGCTTGATTTTGCCCCCAAACCCCCAATTCTGAGGGCTTTGAGTCTGACCTCCCCCAGAATATAGCCCAAGGGGCATTCAAAAAAGGGAAGAGGGGGCTTCGATATCTGAGAACTAATTAGTATCGCCTACTTAGGTTAGATAATACGACGAACCGGATGCCTGGAAGTTAATCTTGAATTGTCACAGACACAATTTTGTCGCCTGCTTTAATGGCATTAACAATATCCATGTCAGCTGTTTGACCAAATACTGTGTGTAATCCATCAAGGTGGGGTTGGGGAGAATGGCAAATAAAGAACTGACTGCCACCCGTATCACGACCAGCATGGGCCATAGATAAGCTCCCGGCTTCGTGTTTATTAGGATTGATTTCGCACTTAATTTTGTAACCAGGTCCACCTGTCCCAGTTCCATTAGGGCAACCGCCTTGAATTACAAAATCAGGAATGACGCGATGAAAGTTTAGACCGTTGTAAAATCCATCCTTAGAAAGTTTGACAAAGTTTTCCACCGTATTAGGGGCATCGCTATCAAAAAATTCGATGTTGATGGTCCCCTTATCGGTTTCCATGATTGCTTTAGTCATGCGGACATCCTCAAATAGCAGAGTGGCTTCAACCACATTCAAGGCCTAACCTATAGATTTCTCTACAGTTAAGTTGATCGGTCTTGATGTGGATAAGGTTTTAAAAACCCTTGACTATGATGGCAGTAAGCGTAGTTTGGCTCAAGCTAGGTAAATAGCTTAGCGACGACGTTTTTTCTTGATAACTTTGGCTTTTGACTTTGGCTTCTTAGTACCTTTAAACCGACTAAGGGCAGCACTTGCCGTGGCCACAATGCGACTGTCTGGGTCTCTGAGAGCCTGTCTCAAGAAAGGAATTGCTTTAATCGAACCAGATTCTTGAAGAGCTGTAACCGCTGAAAGGCGAACATCTGCATCGTTATCCTTAATAAGTTTGCCTAGTTGAGGCACAGCGCGAATAGCCTCTTTACGATTTATAGCGGCGGCTTTACCTAACTCTGTCGCCCGCTGGCTTAAGTCACTATGACTGGCTACAACAGGAGTAGAAGAAACAAATACACCGGGCGTTGTGCCTGAGGTTTTTAGTTCTGATGTAACGTCAGGTTCTGGGGCAACGTCGGGTTCTGGGGCAGGAGTTTTGTCTATGGAAGGATTGCCAGGGTCTGCCCAAGGATCGGAAATAACGGCGAAGGTGTTGGTTGAAACTGGTTGGGATGTTTCGATCGGGGTTACCGAAGAGGCTGCTGGTTCTGGGTTCTCTGGTTCTGGACTATCTATTATCGCTACGGTGTCAGCAGTATCCTGAAGGTTGAGGTTTGTTAAGGCTGCGAAACGAGCCTCATGTTCAGCCTCAAGTTCTTTAATTTGTTCCTCATGGGTGTCTTGGTAACGCTCGATCTTGGCAGCCAATTGCTGCTCATAGTCAGCTGACATTTTTGCCAAGGCTGCATTTAAATCTTGCGTATGGTCTTCCTGCATACGATTCGTTCGATTGAGGGATTGCTGCAAAGCATTGTCCTGACGGCGAATAATACGTTGCATAAAGAAAGCGGTCACGCCCGAACCAATGCCTAAACCTATAAGTACGCCTATCCCCGCTTGTGTCGCCATAGCAATGTTGCCTCAATTACAGTCAAGTCCAAGAACAGCTGGATTATCCCCTATGATGGCAAAATTTGACATCGGTTGAGTGGAGGTGATGTATTACACCTCTTAACACTATGACGGTAGTTTTTTCCAATATGCTCTGCTTCAAAAATTTTGCATTACCGTGTAAGTATTCAGACTCAAGTTTGAGGGAGATTTATATCGTTGACTGAGGCACTTAAATTAGACACATCAGGAAATGTAGATGCGATCGCAACCGGTCAGACAGACGAAGAAGCATTAGAACTGGCGATAGCCATTGCCAATGCCGCCGATGATCGTAAAGCAGAGGACATTACAATCCTTCAGGTGGGTGACGCTTCTTATCTTGCTGATTATTTTGTAATCGCCACCGGATTTACCAATGTTCAGGTCCGAGCCATTGCGCGATCTATTGAATCCACTATCGAGACTACCCATAGCCGTTCTCCACTACGGACAGAAGGTACGGAAGAAGGTAAGTGGGTGATCTATGACTATGGCGAGGTCATCGCCCACATTTTTCAGCCCAGAGAGCGCGAATATTATGACCTAGAAGCATTTTGGGGCCATGTCAAGCAGATTGAGTTTATTCCGCTACCACCACCTGGCACAGGCCAACCATAGTGCCCAGCAATAGCTTGCCTTATGATGAAGTTGTTTGTTTGTCACCATTGACTATGAAACGGTCTGCATCAAGGTGTCCTGTTCCTGCCGAGCAGCTACCTATTCGAGAATATGAGGAGATGCGGGAATCCTGGTTTTACAGTTGGGGAGCCCGTAACCTGCGGGGCTATGCTGTACCCGTTCTAGTGGTTTGGTGTTTGAGTTGGTTAGTGTCTGGACCGATCGCTGCAGTTAGTTTTGCACCTACACAATTTTTGACTAAATTTTTAGTGAGTGCGGCGTTGGGGGCGTTGGTCATACCCAGCTTAACGTTGCTACAACTCTATGTAGGGTGGTCCCATGTGGGGCATCGATTACAGACCAAAAATTTACCCTATGAAGAATCTGGTTGGTATGACGGTCAAATATGGACTAAACCAGACGATATCTTTAAGCGCGACCGGCTAATCGTAGACTATCAGGTCAAACCAATTCTCAACCGATTGAAAAAAACGTTCGGTATTATGGTCGGCTGCTTAGCAACCGGTATCTTAAGTTGGTCTTTGCTTTAGTGCCAATTATCAGTGTTTTCTAAAAACGGACGAATTATCCGTTTCTAATAGGTGCATTCTGTTTCGCGGCTCAGATTTTCAAGTATTGCCTATCTAGCCATGTTTCTAGCTGTTTCAATCAAAATCTATGTCTAGGTCAAGCCGTATCTCTACTGCCCCCTTAGCAGTTCAACTGCTGAGGGAAGGGATTGTTGAGTCTGTCCACCAGGTCCATGGAGCGGTAGCCGATAGTCGTGGTCGACTACTTTCAGGAGCTGGTGATGCGGATCATGCTAGCTTTATTCGATCTGCCCTAAAGCCGTTTCAGGCAACGACCATAACATCGACTGGGGCGTTAGATGCATTTAATCTGACCGATAAGGATTTAGCCATTATCTGTGGATCCCATCAAGGGTTAACCCATCAAGCTCGTCAGGTGTTTGGTATTCTCTGGCGGGCAGATTTAGAGCCTACGAGTTTGAAATGTCCCATGCCCCCCAGCGGTCAAAGCCCCTTAGAGCATAACTGCTCAGGTAAACATGCAGGGATGTTAGCCGTCTGTAAACAGCAGGGATGGGAACTCAGTACATATCTACAGAAAAATCATCCATTACAAAAGCTAATTCTCAATAACTTTGCAGGGGTACTAGGAATGCCCTCCGATGAATTTATTGGAGCCCACGACGACTGTGGTGCCCCTACCTACTTTATGCAACTGCGTCAGATGGCGACGCTCTACGCAAAACTGGCCTCGGGTGAAAATCTCGATATGGAGCGAGTGGTGCGGGCCATGACCCATCATCCTGATATGGTGTCAGGTCCGGGTGGATTTGATACTGAATTAATGCGGTTAACTCAGGGTGAAATCCTGAGTAAATCTGGAGCCGAAGGGATTCAGTGCATTAGTCGCGTGGGTGAAGGGCTGGGACTAGCCCTAAAGGTTGTTGACGGGTCGAAACGTGCTAAATATGCGGCGGCATTACACGTGTTGCGTCAGCTAGGTTGGATATCTCCTGATATTGCCGATACCCTTGCCGAAACCTATTTAAACCTAAGCAATTACAAGCGTTTAGATATGGTTGGGGAGATTGCCCTAGTTTAGTGATAGCCCCGTGAGTCATAGCTTTAACAATGTTGGCAAGAAAAATATTGCAGTTTGTCCACGGCATCGCTATACTTGTAAAGCGCTAACGCGGGGTAGAGCAGTCTGGTAGCTCGTCGGGCTCATAACCCGAAGGTCGTTGGTTCAAATCCGGCCCCCGCCACCAATGAAAAATGACGGACGAAGAAATTATCTTCGTCCGTCATTTTTTATGTGCATTGACGGACAAGATTCTGACGTAATCTGCAAAATCAATAGAAATGTTAACTGAGGTAAAGTAGTTGGTCCGCTCTTCTTGGTTATGAAACGTTTGTTAGTCCACCGCGTTATTCGCCGTTTGGTTGTATCAGTGCTTTTGATAGGGGGGTTGATATTGGGGCCATCCTTACCTGCTCAAGCCCTGGGTGGTGAACAAGTGCCTTTGGGTGAGACGGCTCCTGCATTTACGCTGCCAACCAATGGGGGCGATGGGGAAATTTCCCTGGCAGATTACTTGGGCCAGTGGGTTGTTCTTTACTTTTATCCCAAAGACTTTACCCCTGGCTGTACGTTAGAGGCCCAGCGTTTTCAACGAGATTTACCAGAGTTTATTAATCGGAACGCCCAGGTCATTGGTGTCAGCGCCGATGATGTCGATAGCCATGCTGAATTTTGTGATTCCGAAGGGTTAAGATTTCCACTATTAGCGGATACAGATGGTGCGGTGAGTCGTGTTTATGGATCTTGGATGAAGCCCATGTCCATGCGTCATACCTATGTGATTGATCCAGATGGGACCATGCGCGAGCGTTTTCTGGGGGTGCGCCCAGCAATTCATAGCCAGGAGGTGTTAGCCCGCTTGGATGAACTACAGCAGACGTAGGGATTATGGTCTATAGGGGCGTTACGTGCCCCTACAAAATGGTTTTTACAAAATGGTTTTAATGTATTCACGACGCATGGTTGCGATCGCATCAATGGAAATTCCCTTGGGACACACCGCCTGACATTCTCCGTGATTAGAACAATCACCAAAGCCTTCGGCAGCCATCTGTTGGGTCATCTTCAGAACCCGCTGTTGTCGTTCAGGGTGTCCTTGGGGTAAAAACGCTAAATGGGCGACCTTAGCGGCTGTAAATAAGGACGCCGATGCATTAGGACAAGCAGCAACACAAGCACCACAGCCAATACAGGTGGCATAGTCAAAGGCCGTTTGAGACCGATCAGGGGCCACTGGAATACTATTTGCTTCAGGGGCTGAACCCGCTTTAACAGAAATAAAGCCTCCGGCTGCCACAATGCGATCAAAGGCGCTCCGGTCTACGACCAAGTCTTTCACAATTGGGAATGCTTGGGCTCGCCACGGTTCAACCACCACAGTATCGCCATCATGAAAATTGCGCATATAGAGCTGACAGGTTGACGTACGCTGCTGAGGTCCGTGGGCCTGGCCATTAATCATAAGATTACAAGAACCACAGATGCCTTCTCTACAATCATGGTCAAACTCAACTGGGGTTTGCCCCGCCATCGTCAGTTGTTCATTGAGCAGATCCAACATCTCTAAAAAAGACATTTCCGGAGATACTCCAGATAGTTGGTAGTCCTCTAAGCAACCTTGTTGCTCTGGAGTTGCTTGTCGCCAAATTTTAAGCTTTAGCTGCATCGTGTAATGGTTATTGCAGTTCTCTAGAATGCCAACAATCTAATCATAGGCTTAGTTCTCTGTAGCGACCATACTGTAATCCGACATTAAGCCGAAAAAAATAGTACTTAATACTTGAAATAAATGGCCTGTACTGTCAATAGGTCCGCATATTTTCAGATGCGTTGGTTGAAAATTCCACCGGGCATTTATCAAATATCCTTGTTGTTACTGGCGATTTTGTTGTCTCTGTTCTTTAGCGTATAAAGACATGGATTTTGGACACTTACCCTCTCTGTTCCTACCTAACCCGTTTTGCCTTAGTGGCAACAACGAATGAACAGGAGATAGAACCATATCCCAGTATCTTGAAATCGTCTTTTATTATGATGAAGCGCGTTTATTTAATGGCAATCGCCTCTGCCGTATTGACCCTTTCTAAGGCACAGGCATCTTGGGCCCAAACTGTCTTCTATGACTTTACTGTTGATATAACCTCGGGGCCCCTTGTGGGCGAGCGTTACACCGGGGATACATCTGCTGATGTGACTAATTTATCGCAGACTGGAAATGAAACTCTTCAGCAAACATCGATTAACTTCATATTTGGTGATGTTGAGTTTACAGAAGCTGACGATGTACAAGATTCAGAGGCCAACTCGCCGAGGGCCAACTTTCAAGACGGTGAATTTATCGGAAATACGTACATTGTTTCTCGCGTTGGTGAGACGCCAACAGAAATCCCCCTAATTGACGATGTCTTAGTGGATGGATTTGCCATTGACAACAATGAATTTGGCTATGTGGTGGGGGCCAATCTTTATCGAGGCACTGTCAACTATGCATTGCTCCCAAACGCGGATGATCCCGATGTGCAATCAGTTCCAGAACCTGCATTTTGGTTAGGGTTTGCCACGGTAGGATATTGGTTAAGGCGGCATCGGGCCTAGCCTTGACTCATCGCAACAACAGAGGGGCCTGGACGCCGTCAAGTTAGTGCATGCGTAGCAATGGGCTGAATGCAATGGGCTGAATATATTCAGCCCATTGCATCATGGTTAACAGCAGCCGCCCCCATCGTAAAACCAGGTGGACGGGGTCAAGACAATCTCATTTGGAAAGTTACTGGCCAGTTTATTGGCTGTTTTGTCACAAACGGCCAGCGGAATGCCAGGTTGCATAATATGGCCAGCCTGATCATCCAAATACTCTTCTGTGCCAGCATAGATTGCTGTTTTCCCAGTAAACACACAGACGCCATCAGCAGGAATCGGCACCTTAAATGAAACCGAATCCAGGCTTTCTAACAGTAAGGGTTGGTCTAGTTTGTAAGTATCTTTGCCCAGTAAACGATAGGGACGACGGGCTCGAATTTCTACCTGACCAAAGCCTGTATCGATTAATGCCTGAATATATTCGTTATAGGTGAGCGCCCCAGATAAACACAATGCTCGCAAACGTTCATCTGCTTGTAAGTGAGGAGGGATAGGACGGGTAGCGATGGGATCACTCATCACTAATCGACCACCGGGTTTAATCACTCGATACGCTTCCTTAAGGGCCCGTACTAGATCAGCCGGTTCAAAAATATTGAATAGACAATTTTGAGCCATGACATCGACGGAATTGTCAGGCAGGGGTAGCTCAAAGGCATCTCCCTTACGAATATCGACAAAGCTGGGATCAAACCAGTCATTCTCTTGAGCCGCGATCTCTAGATTACGTTTGGCCGCATCCCGCATAGCATCTACGGGGTCTACCGCAATAACGCCCTGGGGTTGCCGTGAAAAATAGGCAAATTGCAGGGCTTCAATCCCACCACCAACGCCAACATAAAGCACGGTCGGAGAACCTGATAGTTCCGATGGATGAACGGTAGTACCGCAGCCATAGTTCATTTCCTGCATTAAGGTAGGAACCGTTAAACCAGGCAACTGGAGTGGGGTGCTTTGAACACAGCAAAGCCCCACCATTGGGTCTTCGGCCACATCACTATAGAACTTAGCTGTGGTTTCAAGGTAGCTCATGTAAGTCTCCTAGAGGGAAAAAAGTGAGGGATTTGATCGATGTAGTTAAGCTGTTGTAAACCACGTCCAAGGTTTAGTCTGTAGCTTCCTGTACGATTAAACTGCAGTTCTGGACGTGACCAGATTTTATTAACCCCTATACAGCTGAAAATCTCCTTAAAATCGGCTGAACTTGCCGTGATGGCAAGAAACTCTATGTCATGATTCTTTAGACTATGAGCTTCTAATAGAGGGAAGGGGGCTGCTGACCGATATTTAATTCAAAGCAATAGGGCCCTTGGGGATGTTGCCAATTACGATTATTGGCATTGGCCAGCTTATGGGTACTGCTATCGGTAGCGAAGTTAGCACAGAGTTGATACTGGGCGTCATCAATTTTGTTATATCGGTAAGGTTCTTGAGTGATGGGATCCTCTCGTCGATATTCTGGCTCAAGTTCGTCGGGGAGGATATAGTCGTTTTGATCCTGCTTTTGCCAATAGAGGGTGTTTGCGATCGCATTCAAATCCTCTAACCGCTGCTGATCACTCACAATTAATCGCTGCTGGCCAGGGGTACCTAAAATTGGACCAAAAACCAGTGGCTTCACCTTCCCGGCTCGCTCCCCCCGATACAGATCAACCCGTGCCCGGCGAGACGCGCGGCCTCACGGCACCCGGCGGAGCAGT
>JAHQVZ010000107.1 GCA_019634055.1 Leptolyngbyaceae cyanobacterium MAG.088 | reverse complement strand
TACTCTGAAGACGACGAGCAACCGTAATATTGATTTCCTTCTCTAGAAGACCACCGCGGCCAACAGCCCCCGGATCACGACCACCATGCCCTGGATCAATCATCACCAATACGTCTCCCTGGCCAGTAGACGGCACAGGGATTCTAGGTGAAGGGCTCGGTGGGCTAACGGCACTCTCTGTTGTGCGGATGATGCTGGCATTTAGCCCCGCATCTCGCAGGCGACTCTGCAGCTGATTGGCACGGGTCTGCTCACGAAAACGTCCAGCCTGAATTACTGTTTGGCCATTGACCGTGGTCCGAAACGCACCGGGTTCTACTGAATTTACGCGCGATCGCAAAATAGTCGAGCTGCCCGGCACAATTACCTGATAAATCACATCGCCTGACGGAGTAGACGGTACCGGGGAACTGACCCGAGCGGTTTCCACCACCTGAGCCGAGAGGCCAGCCTGAGCCAACCGCTGGCGTAACTCATTGGCACGAGCCTGCTCACGAAAGCGTCCAGCTTGAATTACCGTTTGGCCATTGACCGTAGTCCGAAACGCACCGGGTTCTACCGAATTCACGCGCGATCGCAAAATAGTCGAGCTGCCCGGCACAATTACCTGATAATCAACATTGTCATTGGTGCCTGGAGAAGGGCTACCTGGGCGTGGTAGTGGAGTTCCACTAGGCGGTGTAGGCAGTGGCAGTGGCCTGGGGGTCGGACTGGGGGTCGGACTGGGGGTCGGACTAGGAGTTGTTGGCACAGGGCTTGTGGGCCGACTAGCTCCTGATTCTGCGATCACAGTATCCAGAGGTTGGTTATTGGTTAAATAGATGTGCCCAAGGGTCTGACCGTTATATACCCGTCGGGTCATAGACCAACCCGCATCTAGCTCAATTTTGACAAAGTCATTACTAACCCCGCTAGAACGCCCCAGTTCTAGCTTTGGCAAGCCTTTCTGCAGTGGACTAGGAGAAGCTACCAAGACTAAAGCATCCCCCTGTTTTTCTATTTGCAGACGATAGCGTGACCCCAGATCTTCTCCATTAATGCGTACAGAATAACCATTACTGTCAGAACTGCGACCACAAATACCTGAAAAATCAAACGTCAGCAGCAATGGGTTAATTGTCGTTGGATTACTTCCTTGCTCATCCCAACAACGCCTAACCGAACTTACTTGCTCGATAATCAACAATTTGTAAAATCGGCCATTGCTAATGGGTTCTGCAACAGCGACAACACGATCATCAGCAATCGGCCGCTGACCAAATTGGGCTGCTGATACATTCGAGGGTAAAGCTATAACCGCGCTAGTAGCCGCTATAGCCGACAGTGTGGTGAGTTGACGAAGAAGTGATTTCATATCCCTTAGGGTCGCGGGTAGGAGACAGACTGGGTTGCATTACGGGAAACACAAGGTTAGCGTCTAACAGGTGTTTACGTAGTTTTCCGGGAAAGGGTGCCCATTCGGTAAGAAACTATATCAGTTCATCAGCTGTCCGTGATGAGATTTGACTGTAAGTAGCTTAAAACCGCTTAAAGGTGCGTATCTGTAAACACTTAAGTGTGGAGCTTTCAGGGCTGGCACAGCTATAGATTCCAGAGATCGCCTATATTGTGAGCCACAGACACAAAGCTATAAATATTGAAGATTAATAACAGTTCTGAATGGTAACTTATACCTAAAAATTTAGACAGGGGATACCTCTAAATCGTCCGTTAGCAGAGGCGATAGTCGTCGCCTAACCACTAACTTGCAGTCACCTGTCGCTGTTATGGGTAGCGAGCGGATAAACCACCCTCACCCAGGATTAGTTATGCTAAGCCTTCAGCAAACGATCGGTCTCTTTCGTAGATAGATAAAATCTATTAGATAAATAAAATCTATCAGCACCAAAAAGATGGCTGACTAACACCATATCCCTGAACAAAGTCGATACCGATAGATTGCATCTTAGTCAAAATTGACTCATTTTCTACTGATTCAGCAATCGTCTGTAAACCCATCACATGGCCAACTCGGTGAATAGACTCGACGATAGCCTCGGTTGTGGAGTCTGTCATAACGTCCTGAATAAACTCACCGTCGATTTTGAGAAAATCGACGGGTAACGCCTTGAGGTAAGCAAATGACGACATCCCACTGCCAAAGTCATCTAACGCAAAACGACAGCCTAAATGATTCAGCGCTCGAATAAATGAAGCTGCTCCTTCAAAATCTGCAATGGCAGCGGTTTCCGTGATTTCGAAACAGATATATTCAGGAGGTACATTACGCTGTTCAAATTGAGCAATAACAAACTCAAGAAACTGCTCATCATTAAGACTGGTACCCGAAAGATTAATGCTGTAAAGTACGTTTTCAACATTGTCTTGAATGAGCGCTTCTAGATTAATCAAGCACGTTCGCACAATCCAACGATCGAGCATGGGCATAAGACCATATCGTTCAGCCGCCGGAATAAATTCTTTAGGAGAAATATTTTCTCCAGAGTCCTGTAACATCCGTACAAGCACCTCATAAAAATCAGTCGTTGCATGATTACGGTTAAGGGTTTGGGTTATTCTTTGGCGATAGAGACAAAAGCGATTATTTTCAAGCGCTTGCCGAATAACAATACTCCAATGCCGCTCTCGTCGTTGTTGGTTTAGCTCGGCATTATCGCTTTGATAAATCTGAATACGATTACGCCCCCGATATTTAGCTGCATAACAAGCCACATCTGCTGCACTCATAACAGCCGTCGCCGTCGTGCTGTTGGCATCTATAGGGACCAGCCCAATACTGACACCCACCCGAAAGACTTTATCTTGCCAAACAAATGGGTAGTCGGCTATTGCCTGGCGCAGATCTTCTGCAATATTCACCGCACGGTCTATGGGACATTGAGCCAATAAGATACCAAACTCATCCCCCCCGAGCCGAGCCACCGTATCTGCTGCTCGGATATGGCGTTTGAGCAAACGGGCTAACTGCCGCAATAACTCATCCCCCGCTAGATGTCCACTAGTATCATTAACCACCTTAAACTGGTCTAAATCTAAGTAACAGAGAACATGGGACTGATTTTGCTGCACGGCCATTTTGACCATGTTCTCTAACTCGTCTTTAAAGTAGCGGCGGTTATACAGCTCTGTTAATGTATCGTGGGTTGCTTGCCAACTCAATTGTCTTGCCATGGAGCGAGACTGGGTAACATCGTGAAAAACCATAACTACTCCGATTATTTTTTTTTGTCGGTTAAGAATAGGAGCAGCAGAGTCTTCGATACTAAATTCTTGACCATCACGGCGAATCAAAATAGTATGATTGGCCAAACTTGTCATCGAACCATGGGTAAGCACCCTTGCGACAGGGTTCAGAGCGGGTTTGCGTGTCGTCTCATCAATCACATGAAAAACCTCAGCAAGAGGCCGTCCATGGGCTGCGCGAGTCGTCCAACCCGTCATAACCTCGGCTACAGGATTTAAATAATTAATTCGCCCCCTAGAATCAGTCGTAATCACGGCATCGCCAATGGAATCTAAGGTCACTTGGGCAATTTCTTTTTCGGTTTCTAGGGCAATTTCCAACAGCTTACGGTTAGTAATATCGGTAATGGTGCCAACATAACCACTCAACTCACCACTAGTGTTGTACTCAGCAACAGCCTGACCAACCACCCAGGTCACTGCACCTGTCGGGGTCTGAAATCGATATTCTGAATGAAACATTTGGTCGGTTTGAGCAGCTTGATACCATTCATTGGAAACACGGGCTTGATCTCCAACATGAATAGCTTTAACCCAACCTGAGCCTAAGGCTTGCTCAATTGAGAGACCAGCAATTTCGCACCAGCGTTGATTAACGTAGATACAATCGCCTTGGGAATCGGTCCGAAAAATGCCTACAGGCACAGCTGCTGCGAGGCTAGCATAGTGATTTTGGCTTTCCTTAAGTTCGATTTCTATGCGTTTGCGATCGCTAATATCTCGTCCTTCTGGAATAATCAGAATTACCTGGCCACTATCATTAAAGACGGGGCATAGAGAAAAATCGATAGTGATAACTTGATTGTTAGCACCTAAGACATCCACTTCATAGCGTATAAACTCCCCCTTGGCAGCACGCTCAATACTCTCTCGCAACTGCGACTGGATATCGTCAGATAGACTCCACCAGATTGCCTGCCAAAAGGGTTGACCAACGATATCTTCTCGCTTAAGTCCACCAAAATCCAAGGCTGTCTGATTGGCTTCGAGGAGAGTTCCATTTAACGCGAGTAGCCCAATAAATTGAAACGTATTATCAAAAATTGCCCGAAAACGGGTTTCACTAGCTTGTACCCGCTGCTCCAACTGAAATGTTTCCACTTCTAAAAGTGCCAGACGTTCATCTCGCAAGCGATCCACCTCCTGCCTTAACACTTTAATCGTGGAATACATCTCTGATGGATCTAGCGCTGACAAAATACTAGTCTGCGTCAAGATGCCACTCAAAGCCCCATTATCCGCAACAACTAGTCGACGTACCCCCATAGTTTGCATGCGCTGTTGAACAAACCACAGGCTATCTTGAGAGACTATGGTCTGTAAGGGAGAACTCATCACCGTCGAGACTACTACATTAGATATATCTATATTTTGAGGCTGGAGTTTGACGATGTCACGTTCAGTAATAATGCCAATAGGCTTTTGAACAGTCGATGAACTGTCAGCTTCAACAATTACTACACAACTCACGCGATGGCTGGCCATTAGGCCGATCACATAGGAAAGTGAAGCATCAGGCATCGCCGTCACAACATCGGTGGACATGACTTCATCAACCTGCCGCAAACGTAATAAGTCAGAAGCCTGCAATGATTGGCGAAGGTTCGTGTGGCTAACAACACCCAGCAGTTGACCATGCTCATCTAAGACAGGCAAATGGCGAATTCGATAACGTTTTAAGAGGGCAAATACATCAAAGGGATGCTCCAGTTCTGTGCTGGCAATCGTGATAGGATTGCGCGTCATAACATCAGATACGTTGACCGCCTTGAGATCTGTTCCCTGGGCAATAACTTTAACAACATCTCGCTCAGTAAAAATACCCAGCACTCTGTCATCTTCCATGACCAGACAACAGCTAAAGGATTGAGTGCTATCACTATTAACCTGTGAATCAGAGCGGTTGGCTTGCTCTCCTGACATCCAAATTAACAACTGACTTAAGACGGTGTTGGGGTCTACAATCAGTGGAGACCGCTCAAATTCTACCCGAGCAATTTCTCCCATCGATGCAGCGATGGTGGATTCATCATCCATATTATCTACAGTCATCAGCTATCCCAGGAAAACAAGCTAGAAAATCAAAAAATAGGCTTCTAAAACCTATAAATCAATCTATAGGTCTAAGATTCGTTGGCACGTCATAGGCAAAAGGAACAACAATAAATATGCCTAAAAGAAAGATCAATTTTCGAACAGTTACCTCTTTCCTAACGATGTTAAGTAATTTCTAATTTTCGTTGACTGCTATCTGAGTTCCGTTGACTGACAGTATAACTTGCAATACCCAAGCTTTGATATATTGGCACTTTAAGCCAGGAAACTCCATAGACTTAAAGCTTCTAAGTTCCATACCATCTACACCATCTTAATCAATGTTCTAGATAGAGCAGCCTAAATGGAAAATAATTCAAACGAATTAAAATATCTTTTTGGGCCCAGCATTGAATGACTGTACTATTAGGGAGTGTTTATTTAGCTAAGTCAGAATATTTAGGCATCACTCATCAGCTGAAGTAGCGCATCAGTGGAGAGCTTTCCACTGATATCGGCACCTTCTAACAGGCTGTCGGCCAGATCGCGTTTCTTGTTGTGGAGTTCAACAATTTTTTCTTCAATGGTGTCTTTGGTGACCAGGCGATAGATAGTAACTGGACGGGTTTGGCCAATGCGGTGGGCACGATCAGAGGCTTGATCTTCCACCGCTGGGTTCCACCAAGGATCCATGTGAATAACATAATCAGCAGCGGTTAGATTAAGGCCTGTTCCACCTGCTTTAAGGCTAATCAAAAAGACAGTGCCATTACCTGATTGAAAGGCATCTACACGCCGCTTTCGTTGCTTGGCAGGGGTACTACCATCTAGATACTGATAGGCAATTTTTTGCTCATCTAAGTAGTTGCGCAAAATTTTTAGATGGTCGACGAACTGACTAAACACTAACGCTTTATGACGGTTGCTAAGGAGTTCTTCTAGAACTTCGCCAAAAAGTTGTAGCTTGGCACTGCTAGGAGCCATTTCGGGCACAACCAGCTGCGGGTTGCAACACATACGCCGTAAGCGGGTGATTTCGGCCAGTACCTGGAGATGTTTGGCACCCGCTTTGGCATCGGTAGTGGTTAGTTTTGCGATCGCATCACGCCTCAACGCTTCATACAGCGCTTTCTCCTCAGTACTCAGTTGCACATGGAGGGTAATTTCAGTACGCGAAGGTAACTCGTCTAAGACCTGGGACTTGGTACGCCGTAACATAAAGGGCTGAATCAACTTTTTAAGACGTAGACGCGCCTGTTTATCTTGATAGCGCTCAATGGGAATCGCAAACCGCTGATTAAATTTATCTAATGACCCCAACAACCCAGGATTAATAAATCGGAATAGATTCCACAACTCTCCTAAATGGTTTTCAATCGGAGTCCCCGTGGTCACCACCTTAAAACTCCCCTTAAGCTTCATCGCCGCCTGGGAACGTTTAGTGGCACTATTTTTAATGGCTTGGGCCTCATCTAAAACAATGGTTTGCCAGTCTACCTCTGCCAATAGGGCAGCCACCTCTGGTTGTTGCAACAAACCATAGCTACACACCAACAGATCAAACCCACCCAGCTGGTCAACCACAGCTCGACGATCGCCACTCCCCAACTGCATCACATTTAGTGTTGGTGCAAATCGCTGAGTTTCACTAATCCAGTTAGCACCAACACTAGTAGGAGCAACCACCAAGGTTGGCCCGTCGACAGCCCGCAGTAAAATCACAGCTAATGCCTGCAGGGTTTTACCCAAACCCATATCGTCAGCTAAACAAGCGCCTACTCCCCAATGGGCCAACTGAGCCAGCCAATGAAAGCCTTCCTGCTGATAGTCCCGCAGCTCAGCCTGGAGAGTAGATGGCACATCTGGGGCAACCGTCTTAGACTCTTTCAGTTTTTTAATGTGAGACTTCCAGGTTTTATCCGCCTTCAGCTGTCCAACGTCATCTAAGGTTTCCTCAAGGGCTAACGCTGCTAGGGGGTGAAACCGGGCCCCCTGACCATGACGTTCTGAATAGGACCGAAACTCATCTAACCGTTTGCGAAAGGCTTGAGTCAATGCCAAAAATTGACCATCGCCAATGGGTATGAATCGGCTCGAGGTTTGGTCTAAGAGCGACAACAGTGCCTGCATATCCATGACGCTACCGTCATCTAACTCTAACTCTCCACTCACAGAGAACCAGTCTTGTTCTTGCTTAATGTGCAATCGCCAACCATCAATACCGGCTTTATTGCGAATCTTCAGTTTCTCTCCTTCAGGCCATTCTAAAACAATATCTTCTTCCACAGCTTCCAGCTGTAGCAACAGTTCCAGGCAGGTATCTGGTTCATCTAAAATCCATTCCCCTGCAGCCTCTTCTCCATACTGTAACGCCGGACATGCCTGTTGCAAGTCCTGGGCCAACCGCTTTTCCATGGCTAGATCACGGGTAGCTTGGGAGCGTTTACCATCAATCTCCGCAATCACTGTTTTACGCCCCGTTCCCGGCGGATAATAGGCACCAGAATTAGGAAAGGGTCGGGTCAACATCGATAACTTGAGGCCATCACCGGCAGGCATCAGATGCACGTGGGGCTTAGCATCTGCTTCGATAGTTTCCATATCAGCCATGTCAGCGCCAATGTCGGAATGAATCGTCACTAAGCTGGACACGGACTGAATTGCTGCTAACACCTTTTCTTGTCCTGCCGCAGGGACTGTCAGCTGATTACGTTTTCCCAAAATTTCAGCAATGCGCTGATGCTCTGCATTGGTCTCCAACACCTTGATCCGAGTCGGTGTTTCTTTAACCAACGTAATCCCATCACCAGGATTAATTTCAGGTTCCATGCGCAAGGTCAACGTACCATCACCGGCCTGCTCAATCACCAGCTCAGGAGTAGCCGTAACAATCTCCACACGCACTGTAGGAGAGTCTTCCCAAAACACTAAAGGATGACCCACTAGCGCTTTAATAGCATCTCGACTGAGGGCATATTGGGTGCCAGAATAGTAGTCGTATTTAATGTAATTACAAGCTTGCAGGTCCTGAGATGTAAGATAATCAAATTCTGCAGCGTTTTTGGCCAATCGTCCCAGGGCAATCACCCGACCTTTTGTCCACCCTCCCTTGGCGCTGAGTTTTTGTTCTTTAGGCTGCAATAACCAATGCTTTGTATAAAGGGTCAAAAACCAGGCTAAACGCCGCTCTGTTTTTTCATTATTGCCATTCGTTACACCCGCCACCTGGGTTAAGGCTTTTAAGCTTAGCTCCCAGGTACTTTGAGGCTGCAAA
This sequence comes from Leptolyngbyaceae cyanobacterium MAG.088, assembly GCA_019634055.1. Taxonomy (GTDB): domain Bacteria; phylum Cyanobacteriota; class Cyanobacteriia; order Phormidesmidales; family Phormidesmidaceae; genus Leptothoe. The sequence goes on along the minus strand of JAHQVZ010000107.1, from coordinate 2,973 downwards.
GTATCGACAATCGAAACCTTCGGTCGCTGAGCAACCCATTGGCTATAGTCGCTATCAGGAATTAACCGTTCTAATATCTCGGCAGCTTCGGCAGCGAACCAATAAAGGCCAGCGTCATAGGCCTGTTGAGCAAAAGCTGTTAGAGGTTGAGGAAGTACAGCTCTAGCTTCATCTAAATCTAGCCAATAGAGGCAGAGCATACTAAAAAACATGCCCACACTATCCTCTGGGGCATCGCTATAATCCTCGATCATCTCTAGCAGTCTCTGACGGCCAGACAGTTTGCCCTGCTGTAACAATGTTATTTCATGCAATAGTCTGTAAGCATTACTCAAATAGCCAGACCCTTGCATCAGTGGAGTACTCACTGCAATCGCTTGTTTGAGGTGTTTTACCTCGCCTGATTTGAGCAGGGCCAGCATGTAAAACAACCCAGCGATACCACCAATAACAGCTTTTTTATTAAGTTGCGCGCGGGCTAGCTTAGTCGCAGTCGTATAGTATTCTAAGGAGAGCATAGGTTCTCCTAACAACAACGCTAGAGTACCACGTAGCGCAGTGCCATAAACTTGAGATTGTTCATCGACAACGTTATCTAGTAAGGCCTCAGCCTCATCTAGCCGATAACGCAACAGGTATTGTTCTACTAGTAACACATTGAATTCACCAGCACCATTGTCATTATCTTCGAGTAGATCCACTAGTTCATCAGCAGGCTCTAATATAGCCATAGAGCCTGTCAGAAGGGTTTTTAACATCATGCCATAATGCTTGGCAGGCAAACGACGCAACCAGTCTGTATCCAGCGGGTTATTGACCACATCCAACAAAAAGTCTTCTAGAGCAACAGAAGTCGCATAATAGTTATAGTTGCTATAGTCGATAAATAGCTGAGGCAAAGCGTCATAGTCTTTCTCATAAAGAGCTAAACGCGCTTCTCGATAAAGTTCATCCTTGGAACGACATATGTGGCGTATACGATTCACTCGGCCACTGTAGCGACGGGGATGCAAAATAGTCTTAACGGTCTGAAATATTAGTTCAAAGTCGTCTGATGAAACAACATTTCGAGTCACTATTTCCACAATCAACGGATTACATTGGGGAAGATGACCGGCCCCATAAACCAACAGCTGATGCTCTAACAATTTTGTAATCTGGCTTTTTAGCTTACTCGGGGTAATATTTTCGCCAGGTTTAGTCGTTACACCAATGTAGTTAAGGGCTGTCGAAATATTAGCGATGCTAGTAGGAGCGTAGAAAACTGAAAACAGTTGAACAATGCTTTTACATAAAGACGTCTGCTGCTCATAGGATTTGAGGAGCTGAGATCTCAGCTCCTCAAATCCTATTTCATCATCCATCCGGCTAGTCATCTAAGTTCCCCGTCTGCGTGCCTAAACGGTTAATTATATAAGCTATAGCTAATGAATAGGGATCGTAATGGACCGCCGATCAAAGTTTTTCTAGGCAGCTAAACGTTCACTAGACGATGGAACTGCATATCTAGTTTGATGGGATGATGGTGGCACTTGCCGTAATCGATTCAGTAGGGCCAGAGTCTTGAATTCTAAGTCTCGACAGCTCAAGGGCTGAATAAACTTATCTAACGGGTTAAAATCCATCACAAACTGACCAACCTGAAAACCAACGGGTTCTAGATGATTGCCCTTGAGTAAACGGCGACGAATATGGGGCTGTTCTTGCATGAGCTGTTGACAGGTATTAGCTGTTTCGCGATCGCGGGCAAATTGGATTAACCCCGTTAATCGGAATAACCGGCTATATTCAACTAGCTGATGAGTTTGCACCATAGACGGAGATACGGTCAAACGTTTACTTCCAGATAACCGCAGCAATTTCACAAAAATCGGATCCTTAATGGCAGGAGCCAACAATAAAGAAGCCTGATGCATAATCGATGGCTGACCATAGTCTATGGTCATACTAGTCAACCGTTGCAGATAGTTTTCCACAAGCTTGAGGCGATCGCTGAGACAAGCCAGCCCCTGTTGAATCACAGACAACTGCTCTGAGGCATCCTGCTCTAGGTCCTGAAAATATCCTGCTAAGGCATCATCAGAAGTACTCAACAGTTCCAATAACATAATGTACTTACACCCAAGGCCATGACCTATCCATGCATAGTTAGCCGAATCTAAATAAACTGCTGAATCATAACCTTTAGCCATCGCCATCTCGACCATGGCAGTCCGCAGCATATAGTGCTCGTCTAAAAGCTCAATGGCAATAGACCAATGATGAAGAGTAAATCGAAAGGGCAATGCAACAACCGTATAGCCAGCTTTAAAAAGACTTTCTAGAAAATAACGATAGGAAAACGTGGGCACTACGCCAAATAACATACTCCCAACAAATTGAATGACACCTTTAGGTTGGGGATGAAGTGCTACCCAACTATGGGAACAGGGTAAAAATTGACATGGAGCGGCCTTACTAGGTAATGATGAAACCATAGTGAAATAATGTATAAAAAGACGCCTAGAGCCGCAATAAATATTAAATACTTCTGACGATCTTTACCCTGGCATCATTTACAATCCGGACAATCAGCTATAACTATTGAAAACCAGGCATCACATCCATAGGAGTACCCTTTTGGGTACTATCCAAGTCCATAGTTTTTGAGCCATATTAACAACAGCCTGTATTAAAAAGAAAACACATACTCCAGTGTGTGCCCCTTTAGTACTGACGGCACTGAAGCTGTAAGGTTTCATCAGGGTAGGGGAGTTTATATTTCTCCCCTAAGATTCTTGCAGTGCAAGAATCTGTGTCTCTCACAGTGGGAATAAGTCTCTAAGCGAGGAGTAGCAATCATAAGCAACTCCTCTTTTTTTTGAGCCAACTATCGTCGCTGTAACCGGCAGCCATCTAATGACAAAGCTTTTGATCGGCTGGTTGTAGGCTAGGATTAGTCTCTAGATAATCCTGAATTTGTTCACAGCCGAT
>JAHQVZ010000106.1 GCA_019634055.1 Leptolyngbyaceae cyanobacterium MAG.088 | reverse complement strand
CAATGTCACCATTAAGCTAGCCAAGGACTTTGGCTTTTGCTGGGGAGTAGAGCGTGCAATTGCCATGGCTTACGAAGCTAGGCAACATTTTCCTAACCAACGCATCTGGATTACCAATGAAATTATTCATAATCCCGGCGTTAATCATCGACTCCAGGAAATGAATGTCCAGTTTATTCAAGTCGTGGATGGCATCAAAGACTTTTCGGTAGTCGAGCAAGGGGATGTCGTCATTTTGCCTGCGTTTGGAGCTAGCGTTGACGAAATGCAATTACTTAGCGATCGCAGCTGCACCATTATTGACACCACCTGTCCTTGGGTCTCCAAAGTTTGGACAACAGTGGAAAAGCATAAGAAACAGGCCTTTACCTCAATTATTCACGGCAAATCGAAGCATGAAGAGACTGTCGCCACCAAATCTTTTGCTGATAAGTATTTGGTAGTTCTCAATCTAGACGAAGCTCAGTATGTTGCCGATTACATTCTAAATAATGGTAATTCACCAGAGGAGAGGCTCCGCCAACGCAACGAGTTTTTAACCAAATTTACCAATGCCTACTCCGAAGGCTTCGACCCTGATCAAGATTTAACAGCCGTGGGCATCGCCAATCAAACCACAATGCTCAAAGGAGAAACAGAGCAAATTGGCAAACTGCTAGAACATACGATGCTCAAAAAGTATGGTCCCCAAGAATTAAATAATCATTTTTCAAGCTTCAACACCATCTGCGATGCAACTCAAGAACGTCAGGATGCCATGTTTGAGTTAGTTGATATGAACATGGACGTGATGGTGGTGATTGGTGGATTTAACTCATCCAACACAACTCACCTGCAGGAAATCGCCATTGAGCGCAGTATCCCGTCGTACCACATTGATGGGCCTGAGCGCTTGGGCCCTGGCAACCAAATCGAACACCAACCCCTTCATCAAGACATAACAGTATCCAAAGACTGGCTACCTACAGGCAAAATTGTGATTGGCATTACTTCGGGAGCCTCAACACCCGATAAATCGGTTGCCCAAGTCATCCAACGGATCTTTCAACTACAAGCAGAATTGCCAACACTAACCGCTGTTTAAGGCATGTTGAGTTGCCACATTAACTGAAATTTAGCTGCTATGACTTACCCATGTATAAGCTAATCGCCGGGGAAAAAGAAGACTAATAGAGCCCACCCTATGCATCCAGCAACGATCAATGCACAAATCAGCTATCTACGCCAAAAAGGAAGTCCTAAGCGTTCTAAGTGGCGGCTGACCAACATATTTACCTAAAATGGCTAAATGGGCATACATAGATTAATGCCTATCTACCTTTTTTAATCTGGATACGACCACTCATCTGTACTATGGAGCTGATTTTAATTTTCTAAAATCAAAATCAGTTCGTCGATCAGAACGGACTGACTCAGTATTACAGAAGCGTGAAAAGCTTTACAAATAAGTATTTCAGTATCTAGAAATGTCTGATTTTATACCCATTGATACCTTAGAGATTGCTTCAGTGGGGCCACGGGTGCCATTTCATCCGAAAATCATTAATCCTTTTAGGTAGACTTAGCTGAAAATATGTAAGTTCCTGAATCGAGTTCCTGGTGACTATGTTCCGTACAGATATCCAGAACGCCCAGCATGTTTTATACGACTTCTTTCTCTACAGCGTCCAAACGGAACCTGTTGATTTAGTTCTGGGTACATTTCGTCGCCTCTTTGTGGACTACATCGAATCGTCCACTGAATCAGAGTTACCGATTGCCCTTTACTCTATCGTTATTGCCAATAGCGAGGAGCAATTTTTATTTACCCTCAAACGTGTCTGCTACATCCTAATCAACAATTGGGGCATTCAACGCCGGCCCGAGGCCATCAAAGCTCTGATCAAGATGTTTGACGACCAAGTTCTAAAGCGTCCGGGGGTATCGGTCATCCTCAAACGCCTACGCAGTTGGATGCAGAACTTTTTGGTCAGTCAAGACTTCCAAGACCTCAAGTTATTTGCTGCACGTTACGAGCAAGAACAACACTGGAGTGGACGATATACATCGTACCTACTTGCTCCCCAATATCTGAATTTAGAGAATCCTTTAGAACAGCGAGAAGCGGCCCGCCATCTATCGTCTCAATTAAAGTCTAAATTTCGCTTTGACTTAGCCATGTACACAGCGAAATCACAGATGGAGTACGCACCCACGACATTGGACAATCCAACAGTCCTTGGGGAAGGGGCTATTAATTTAATTAAAATGCTCTTACTCCAGCCAGGGCGTTTTGGCTACGAAAATCTTGCAAATTTGCTACGTAAACAATGTGATCAGCTGAGCTATTGGAACTTTAAGCGGGCACTGATACACTACTTGGCCTATGCTTTACCCGATAGCACTATTACAGTTGCCCTCAAAGAGAAGCTGCCCGACTCTGTATTAACGCTATATCAGCACAAAAATGAAGAGCTACTTACAGACGCGTTGATATTACGCACGTGTAAACGAGTCATTGATTACCTAACCAGTGAAGATGCCGAAAATCCTTCCACCGTTTTCAGCATGTTTCTTGCCCAGGGAAACCCCCTATTACTAGTGATTTTATTGCTAAAGGTTGCCCTGTTTTGTCCCCATGTCCAGTCCCATCTCGAACTACGGATTGCTAGCTTAATTCGTTATTATGAAGCGTATTCAGAAGAAGACTGTCGCTGGGTGATCAACTTTTTTGAGGTTTTTCGAGTAACCTTTGCGGTTTATGCCAGTGGCACACTCTACAATCTCGTACAAGTATCGTCTAGCGAGTCGTCTGGATCTTCGCTCAGCGCCTATCGTATTTTTTCGCAACTACGCGATCACAGCTTTCAAGTAGACCAAGGCAACCCTGAGCCAGAACAAACCTTTGTCAAAGAAGAAGCGTTTCATATGGCACCGTTATCAACGGAAGTATCCACGTTCACTCCCAACCTTCCAAACGCGATCGCAAGCTAGTAACGTATCACAGATAAAGATGCGAGTTCCCTAGATATGCAGCTTACAGGGTAAAGAAGCCATCATCACTTGTAGCCCATTGCTCTTGACTCACCTCATCCCAAAGTTTGTCTTGCCAGACCACTAGTCTTGCTGACGCGCAAACTGATAAGCCCCGTTAATAGACAGTGCGATCGCAACGACCAACAATACTGGAATGGAATACCAGGGAAACTGACCAGGTTGATAGGCCGCAGCACGTAGCCCCACCGTTGTGTAAGTAAGCGGTAATAGATAAACAATGCCCTTAAGTAACATGGGTAATGTGGACGGGTCAAAAAACGTTGCCCCGAGAAATGACATCGGTACAATCAAAAAGTTATTAAACAATCCGACACTCTCTAAGGACTTAACATTTAAGCCCACAATTACCCCGAGGCCTGCAAATACAGAACAGTTCAATATCAGCAGCAGCAAAAACAGCGGATTCAAAAAGCTCCACACATCGCGAGTGAAAAGTATCGCCACTAAAATTACCGACCCAGCTGTCAAAAGGCCACGCACAATACCCGCCAACATCTTCCCCAGATGCATAGCCAAAGGATGAATGGGGAAAAGCAGCATCTCCTCAAAATTTTTCGTAAACAGCCGCTCTCCACAGATGGAAAAGGTCGTGCCTCCAAAGCTAATAACCATAGATGACAACGCCACCATGCCAGGCAAAATAAATTCTAAATAGCTATCGCCCACCGGCGGCGGTGCTACGCGATCGAGAGAGCTACCCAGCCCCAAACCAAAGGCCAAAATATAAATCAGTGGAGAAACAAGACCTGATGCCGCCACCTGGGGAATCCGTACCCGCAAATCTAACCAGTCTCCCCAAAAAATGGTCCAACTGTCTGCCAAAAGTGTTCGCAGCGTAGGGTTTCTCAAGATTTTCACAGCGTTCTAAAGCCAGAATATTAAAGATATCTTTATTATCGACGGTGAAGGCCTTGTTTTACCGGTACTTTTTTCTTTTAGCCATAAACTCTGAAGAACTATTACGCTTCTTCACAAAGAATGTAAACAGCGTCATGCACAATGATAAATTTATGAGCGATAAGGTTGAGAGATAATATTTCTATGTCTGAAGAAATTACTGGCAAAACTCCGATCTTTGGTGGCAGCACAGGTGGCCTCCTTTCCGCTGCTGAAAAGGAAGAAAAGTACGCTATCACTTGGAGCAGTACAAAGGAGCAGCCCTTTGAAATGCCCACAGGTGGGGCAGCTATCATGAACTCTGGCGCGAATATGCTATATCTTGCTCGTAAAGAGCAGTGCCTAGCTCTCAGCCGTCAGCTTAAGACTAAGTTCAAGCCTAGAATTACGGATTATAAGATCTATCGCGTCCTACCGACTGGTGAGACTACTTATTTGCATCCTGCAGATGGTGTGGTTCCTGAGAAGGTGAACGAAGGTCGTGATTATCACGGAAAGAAAGACCGCAATATCGGTTCGAATCCTAACCCTGCAACCATTAAGTTCAGTGGAAAGCAACCCTTCGACGTTTAGTGGTTGAGCTACTGCATCTTTTGCAGGAGTCTAGAAATCAAAATTCTGGTTTCAAAGAGGCGGTCTATGGACTGCCTCTTTTTAATGGGTCAATGGTCACTGTTGCATGCTGCTTGCCAAGGGATCAAATCATAAGGCAGGCTTAGTGAACATTATCCATAAACCGTCATTTTCTGTAGAGCAAACTCAAGGGGTTACCAAGATGGGGTTTGTACCTACGGTTCAGATATTCCATGATTTATCCAGATCTAGATACGTTTAAGACCCTGGCAAAACAAGGTAACTTTGTTCCGGTCTACCAGGAATGGGTAGCTGATCTCGATACGCCTGTATCAGCATGGTGCAAGGTATGTGCAGGTCAACCCTATAGTTTTTTACTGGAGTCGGTAGAGGGCGGTGAAAACATTGGTCGCTATAGCTTGCTCGGGTGTGAGCCTCTATGGACGTTAGAAGCCAGAGGCAAAACAACTACTCAGCGCTTTCGTAATGGCACAGAACAGGTTTTCACGGGCAATCCCTTTGATATCCTGACCAGCTGCCTTGACCCCTACCAGCCGGTAAAATTGCCTGAATTACCCCCCGGGATTGGTGGCCTATTTGGTTTTTGGGGCTATGAGCTAATTAAGTGGATCGAGCCTACGGTAACGACCTATCCTGCCGAGGACAATGACCTACCTGATGGTCTCTGGATGCAGGTGGATAGTCTGCTGATTTTTGACCAGGTTAAGCGAAAAATCTGGGCGGTGAGCTATGCGGATTTGCGCGAGCCAGATGTCGATTTAGAAAAAGCTTATGGGGAAAGTTGCGATCGCATCACCACCCTGGTGGCCAAACTCAATCTTCCCCTAGCAAACCAAGACAGTCGCTTAGCTTGGACACCACCTGGCAGTAATCAAGCTGCTGAACTAAATTACACCAGCAACCGTAGTAAGGACGAATTTTGCCAGAGCGTTGATACTGCCAAAGCCCACATTAAGGCTGGTGACATTTTCCAGGTCGTCATCTCCCAACGTCTGACTACCGACTATAGTGGCAATCCATTTGACCTGTATCGCTCATTGCGCTTGGTCAATCCCTCACCCTATATGGCCTACTTCAACTTTCAAAACTGGCAGATTATTGGCTCCAGTCCTGAGGTAATGGTCAAAGCTACCCGTGAAGGCGATGACGATACCCTCACTGCCATTCTGCGACCGATTGCAGGCACCCGTCCTCGCGGAAAAACCGACACCGAAGACAATGCCTATGCCGACGATTTACTAGCCGACCCCAAAGAAATTGCCGAGCACGTCATGCTGGTCGATTTAGGCCGCAATGATTTAGGCCGTGTTTGCAAAAGCGGCACCGTCAGCGTCGATGAACT
>JAHQVZ010000105.1 GCA_019634055.1 Leptolyngbyaceae cyanobacterium MAG.088 | reverse complement strand
CTTTTTTGGCATGGGTGCCGATATTTTGAATGAGATCACACCACGTCCCAAAAAATCTCTCCAAGCCAATCCTGCCTTTCAAACTCTCCTATCCATATCGCCGTCCGAAAGCAATGGCCATTTCTTTTTAGACTTAGATCGCATGGATGAGCTCCAGGGCACACTCCCCTTTCCCAAGCTGCCTGATGCACCCATAATTTCAGCAATTAAGAGCATTGGCATAACCACCAGCGTTAAAAGTGAACGCAGCCTTCGTCACGACATTTTTGTAGAGTTACCTAAAGGCAGACGGGTTAAACCGCTACCAGAAGGTGCCTTAAGTAAAGGCGATAATGATGCCGAATAGTTAGGAGCGAACTGCTTTCGTCCCTAACAAACTATGCCTCACCACTGGCAGATGAGTCGGTAAATGCAGGCGTCAAGAAAGCAACCAAGGCACCAATAATAAAACCAGCAACGTTACGAAATAGCGGTAACCAGTCTTGGGTGCGAGTCACCACCGGGCCAATGCCAAAGGCGATGAATAACATGCCCCAGAGGGGTGAGAAAATCAGCATCCACTGCCAGGAAAACACTTGACCGTCCTTACGTGGATGGGCCGCAAACCCGCAGATAATACCGCCAAGAACAGACGTAATCAACGTTAAAATCCATTGCTCCCTGGGCAAGCCAGGTACCACCGAGCAGCCGCCCCTTGCCAGACAAGTTTCTAGGGACGAAATAGACTGCATAATGGACTGGTCTTCACCATTGTCCCGAACAAAAAACTGATTTCCAAACCGTGTTTGCAGTTCAATCCAAAACACACGGGGTAACAGGGGATAAACAGAATCGCCAACACTAAAATTCAGAATATTTCCACCACGAGGGTCGGCAATTAGCATGACGCTCTTATCATCTAAACCCCAAAAATCTTTGACCGCTCGGCCTGGGGTTTGATCAAACTGGGTAAGAACCCTGAGCTTCCAACCTGTTTCAGCTTCAAACTCAGGCAAGTGTTCATTCAGATACTCTTCCTGAGAATTGGTTAACAGTTTTGCCAAATCGATCACCATGGTGGGTTCGTCTGGCAACAATTCTGGATTGTTATAAGCGTAAGCAGCTGGCGCTGTAATGACTGTAATGAAAGCGATACAACAAACTAGCAAACTCCCTAACAAAAAAGTTTGCAACCAATTCTTGAGGCGTAGGCTCATCATGTTTACACTTATTTACCTGTCTTTAATGTAAAGAAGAAAACATGTTTCCGTCAATCATCGACTATTAGAGCGCGGCTCTAAAGTACTATCGGAGGATTTTTCAGTGGACGGTGCAGCCGTGGGCTTATAGGCGGTTTCAGGCGGTTTTTCAGGCCTTGCGGTCGGCGGTCGGCGCTTTTTGCGCTTACGGGAGCTGGTCGGTTTTGTTAACACTCGCCAAGCCGCCGTAAAACCAGCGGCAACACTGCGAGTTGCACGTTTAGCTTGATCGGCCTGTTGACGCACGTCGCTGAGACCCCGATCTACCTGTTGGACAATATTGCTGGCACTACTGACGCCATCGGTCATATCGCCAGCCAACCCCCTAAGATCGTTCCCCGTATGACGCATGGCTTCGAGGGTTCGCGGCAGCTCTCGATCTAGGGTGTCAAAAAACTTTTCAGCACTGCGTGCGGCCCTAGCTAACCCGATGAGTGTCGGCACAGACACACAGACTAAAACTCCTAGACCTATGGCCAGAAGTAAAATCGATAGTCCGAGCCAAATTACAGGATTAGTCACGCTTAGGCTCAGTCGCTGCGGTTTGGGCAAATTCTTTTTGAGTCGCCGCCTGACCAGCAATCAAGGCGTCTTTAAGGCGCTCTAGAGTGCCATCCCAGTTCTGTAAGGTAGTTTGGGAAAGTCTATCTGCATGAAATTGCAGACTAGTGGAAAGATCCTCAATGATGTCAGGCACAGCCTCTGCTGACTTCTTAAGCACCTTACGGGTATGCTGGCCACTGCGAGGCGCAATCAATAAACCGATGGCCGTGCCAATGGCGGTACCTGCTAGTAAACCGCCAATAAAGTTATCGGAATTGTTTTGTGACATAGGGGCGTAAGTGGAGTGGTCAAGACCCACCAGGGGGTGGGGAATGGGCAGTGAACGGCAACGAAGAAATGCGTGGAATGCTACTTAAAGAAGGGAATAGTTAGAAAAATCGACGTCTGCGACTAATCAGCCAAACTAGCTGCAGAAATTTAGCTGTTTGGATTAACTGTCGCTGTTGGAGCTGCCATTGCAAATAGGTAAGCTGCCATTGATGCAGGTTGGTTCGTCGTTCGGTGAGGGCCAGATTGTGCTGGGCTAGGGTGTCTTCTAATAGTACTGTCCAATGATTGAGATTGCGGCTGAGCCGGTTGACCTGGCGACCAAATCGAGCCACGCGCCAGCTCAGAACAATGCAGATACACGCGATCGCAACATTAGTAATAGCAATAGCTGTGAGCATACTTATCAATTGATAATTATCAATTATTAATTACTAAGGTTGTGTCAATAGGCCTTTGCCCTTACTCTGAGTTGATTAATCCATCAGTCTGGATTATCACATCAGTTTATTGTCCATCAGTCTAGTGGCCATGGTGCAAGCTACTGCCCCTGTTATCTATGTCAATCGTACAGGGAGTGCTCAAGGGAATGGCACTCGTCAATCACCGTTTAATACATTAACCAAGGCTTTAAGGCAAGCGGTTACTGGCACTACGATACAGCTAGAACCAGGCACCTATGGCAATGGTGAGTCATTTCCCTTAATCATTGGTGGCGGCATCACCCTAGTGGGCGTTGGCGACAATGTGACAATTCGCGGTGGCGGGTTACTGGCCACTGAGGATTTTGGCGCACAGTCTGTGACCCTGGAGTTAAAGGATCGAGCCCAATTAAGGAATGTGACGGTGACCAATCCCCAATCCCAGGGGGTAGGTATTTGGCTAGAACAGGGGTCGGCATGGCTTACCCGCTGTGAATTAAAAGGCTGTGGACGAGATGGGGTATTTGTTACCAGTAGCGCTTTGCCCGTACTGTTAGCTAACAAGTTTTTGCAAAACCAGGCCAGCGGCTTGTTTATGGTGCGCAGAGCCAAGGGCGAAATCCGTGAAAATCGGTTTGAACAAACAGGCTATGGCATCGCCATTAGCGATCAAGCTGCACCGCTGCTGATCAATAACCAGATAGTTGGCAATCGAGCTGGCATTGTTTTATCCCGCTCGGCACGACCTGTTTTACGCCAAAATCGAGTGCAACGCAATGAAACCTCTGGTCTGTGGGTACAGGACACAGCACAGCCTGATATAGGCCAAAGTCAAGATCTCGGCGGCAATGAGTTTCAAGAAAACGGTCATTGGGATGTTAACAATGAGAGTCGCCAGACCTTGACCAGCGCTGGCAACTATATCAACCCCAATCGCACCAAGGGCTCAATTCGTCATATAGCTAGCCAAATACCCGACCCAATCGCAGTACCCAAGATGCTGCTAGGGCGAGTACAACCTGAGCCAGCCCCACCCACCCCCGCGGAGCCAGTACCGCCCCCCCTCAATTTAGATAGCCGTTTTAGTGATGTTATTGGTCACTGGGCAGCACCGTTTATTGATGCCATGGCCGAGGCAGATTTTGTCAAAGGTTTTTTTGATGGTTCCTTTCGGCCCAATGGACTAGTTACCCGAGCTGAATTTGCAGCTCTCATAATGGCCACATTTCCAGCCACTAATAATGACAGTCGTAGATTCCAGCCGTTTAAGGATGTATCTTCAGACTTTTGGGCCCGTTCAGTCATTTATCAAGCCCAGGCTACAGGCTTTATTGCTGGGTTTCCTGACAACACCTTTCGGCCTAATGACCCCATGACTCGGGCCCAGGCCTTTGTAGCCTTAATCAATGGTTTAAGTCTGGGGGAAGGTATGGCTTCAGAGCTTAGTGTCTATAGAGATCGAGCCCAGGTGCCCCCCTATGCCGTAGAAGAAATCGCCATGGCCACCCGTCGTGGGATTGCAGTGAACTATCCCGATGTGACAGAACTGCGACCGATGCAGCCCATTACCCGCGCTGAGACGACGGCATTGGTTTACCAGTGTTTAGCCCATCTAGGACAGATGCAGCCCCTGACGTCCCCTTATATTGTGAAACCCGCCAGAACCGCTGTGAGCAATCGTGGGTTAGCGGCTAGTAATGCGTTCAGTGGTCATACGGCGACCACTCCCCATTGGGCTAACGAGTTTTGGCAGCACCTAATGACTCAAAACCTGCTGAAAACGTCTAGCACGCCTGAAACCCCCATGACCCGTGCTCAGTTTGCCAGTCTAGTTGTCACTGCCTTTGAGCCAAAATCTCAACGTTATCCCATCGCATTTCGCGATGTACCAGCTTCCCATTGGGCCTCTAAGGCTATCCATATGGCCTATCGCGCCAAATTCTTGTCAGGGTTTCCCGACTATACCTTTGCTCCAGAGCAATCCATCCTCAAAATTCAGGTGTTGTTGGCCTTAGTCAGTGGTCTCCGACTCAGGCCAAAGAAAACTGCTGGGGTACTTAACAGTTACACCGATCAAAATCAGGTTCCTCGTTATGCAATGGGTGCGATCTCAACCGCTACCAGACTGGGCCTCGTATTCAACTACCCTCAGCGAAATTTATTAACACCCAACCGAGTTGCCACCTGTGGTGAAGTAGCCGCGATGGTTTACCAGGGGCTGGTTTTACTAAAGCGAATGCCACCGGTAGCGTCACAATATCAGGTGATTAGCCCTAAGTAAGGAATTGAGCAGGGAATACTGTTTTCTACGTCAATAATCAATTTTTAGAGAGTGTTTTAAACAACACTCATATGATGGGATGATAGTAACTTAACGCTTTGTAACAAACGGCTCGTAATTATTCATTTAGAGGACAGTGCAATGGCAGAAATCCAATTTGCTCAGGGTGTAGCTGAGGAAGTTATTCCAGATGTGCGGCTGACCCGTGCTAAAGATGGTTCGGACGGCACTGCCACCTTCTATTTTGATGAGCCCAAAGCCCTTATGGAAGAAGGGTTTGAGGTAACAGGGCTTTACCTCGTCGATGAAGAAGGCATGATCACTAGCCGAGAAGTCAATGCCAAGTTTATTAATGGAGCCCCTGCCGGTCTAGAAGCTCGACTGCTGATGAAGAGCCCTGCTGAATGGGAGCGATTTATGCGCTTTATGAAACGTTACGCCGAAGAGCACGGGCTGGGCTTTACTAAGAGTGAGTGAGTGAGTGGTGAGTGGTGAGTGGTTGTTATGCCTATGAAATGTTTCTGCACAACGGGCTCACTAGCGTAGCGAACTCACGACTCACCAGCATAGCCAACTTACGATTCACCCATGGCCCATCCCCACCCCGATCCAGAGTTTATCCCAGCTCTCTGTGGCGTTATTACCGTTAGCGATACCCGTTCCGTCGATACTGATAAGAGCGGTCAACTGATTAAGTCTAAACTGCGGCAGGCAGGGCATCGGTTAGAAGCCTACCGTTTGGTTAAGGATGAGCCAGATCAAATAGCTGGTCTAGTACAGCGGTTAGTGCCAACCGTAGATGTCATTATTTGCAATGGGGGAACTGGCATTGCGCCGAGGGATACCACCTATGATGCGATCGCAGCCCTATTAGCAAAAGAAATACCAGGGTTTGGCGAAATTTTTCGTCAGCTTAGCTATGCTGAAATTGGCTCTAGGGCAATTGCCTCCAGGGCGACGGCCGGAGTATATCAATCGACATTAATATTCTTGCTACCAGGTTCTAGTAATGGTGTAGCCCTGGCTATGGACGCATTAATTTTGCCCGAGTTGCAACATCTGGTACGGCAGATAAAGGGTTAGATGTTTTAATGTAGGGGCGTTGCAGGCAATGCCCCTACATTAAACCCCTTAGAGTTTTCCACATTAACTCTAGGTTCTCTTAACCACTCCTTTACCTGACGTCTAGAAGCCCCCGTTATAGTGAATCTTGGTTAACTTTTTAGCTATCGTAGAATGGTCGCCATTGTTCGGTTAGGAGCATTACTGGGGCTAGTTTTGCTCAGTAGTTGTTCGCGACATCTAAATATTTCTCGGATAGAGTCTGATATCCAGGATGACATTGAGCGCCAGGGACGACGGCTTCAGTTAAAGGACGTAATTTGTCCAAACGGTGTGCCCAAGCAGGCGGAGATGTACTTTCGCTGTGTGGGTGTGTTACCAGACGACAGCGAGTTCACCATTAATGTTACTCAACAGGATGATCAAGGCACGGTGAGTTGGGATGTGCCCAGCTCTAAGGTGTTGATCAATCTGGCATCCCTTGAAGAAACAATTCAAGAAGATATCAGGGATGCTGTGGGTAAAAGCCTAGCGATAGATTGCCGAGATACTTACCGGGTAAGTAAGCGCGGCGATTCATTTGAGTGCGACGTTGTGGGGGCCGGAAACATTGCAGCTGGTCGAGTTGAGTCAGTGCTGGTCAAGGTTAATGGCGATAGCAACCTGGAATGGCAGGAATTGGTAATTAGTACTGCACCTGTGCCTGCGCCTACCCAAGGAGTGTCATCTCAAGGAACCGCAGGAGGCACGACGACTGCTCCCAGTGAGACAGCGCCTCCTGCAGCAGCGCCTGCAGCAGACGGAGAAACGCCTGATACGTCTACTGCTACGACAGCAGCAAATCCAGCGGCTGAGTCAGCAGCAGTAGCTGAAGAGGAAGATGATGAAGGGGATCGTCAGTAATATTTTCAATCGTTTTGAACCGAGTTTAATCGTCTCCATCGGCGAGCGACAGATCTGATAGGCAACTGTAATCCAGGATATAGGCTATGGCAACTGTATTTGACTTTCTAGCTAAGGGTGGCCCGGTAATGATCCCCATTGTTGGTGCTTCGGTG
>JAHQVZ010000104.1 GCA_019634055.1 Leptolyngbyaceae cyanobacterium MAG.088 | reverse complement strand
TGCTCTAGGCGTGAGCTAACCCATGTAACGCAAATCTGTTGGTTACACATTACATTTCGACTTACATCGCGATATTAGGAGACAAAAAATATGTTTGGTATTTTGTTAGCCGTCATTATTGTTGGTTGGGTTGCTGCAGCCATCCTTGGTACTCAAGCTTACTTCTTTGGAGAGCAGTCCAAGCCTATCCACGAGCGCAACTGGAACTCTGACGGCTTTGAAGATGTTGCTAAGCTAGTAACCGGTCGTGAAACTGATTTCAACGAGCGTGTTTACCCCTTTGGCGGTGACGCTTACACTCGCAACGTTGCCAATAGCTAAAATAAATTTGAGGTTTAGTGGGTTGTTCTTTGCTGTAGAGAGACAACGGTAAAGAGATTATACTTCTAGACCAAAAAACAGTTTAGTTGGGTTTAGTTTCATCGTTCATTTAATCACTTCATAGGACATTGGCCAACAGGAAAATCCTGGCCAATGTCCTTATTCTTGTGAAGCGAAAGTATACCTGAAGGGGTATTGGGCAATGGGGTTTGATAAGCTTGACGCTGCCCTAGTCAATTTCTGTTGTAAATGGCAGCCGCATGTACACTCCGTACGGATCATTGAGAGTTTTTAGTAAGCTTAACTCTTCTCGTAATTTCATCGCCTCTTGAGAAATTGGATCTTGAGCCCAGGGTACCTTAGACATAATGCCTACACCAAAGAGACTTTCAAAAATTTGTTCTTCTAAGCTAGGCGGCTGAGGTAATTCTTCCACCTGCCAATCGTCTAAGTCAGCCGCTTCAGCAGCAGCGGCAATTGCTTCATTGAGACCGCCCATCTGGTCTACTAAGCTAGCTGTGGCTGCATCGGTCCCTGACCACACTCGCCCTTGTGCCACCGAATTAATTTTCTCTTTTGGCAGATCTCGACCGTCTGCCACCAATGTCAAAAATCGATCATAGAGGGTATTGACAAACCCTTGCTGTAGTTTGAGCTCATCGTCGCTTTGAGGACGGCTAATAGTGTCAATGTCTGCTAGTTTGGCTGTTTTTACAATGTCCCAAGTAACACCATTGCGATTAGCAATCTCCTTAAGATTTAGCCTGAGGCCATACACACCGATAGAGCCAGTAATGGTTGCTGGCGTTGCAAAAATTTGGTCGCCAGGCGCAGAAATCATATAGCCGCCTGAGGCGGCATAGTTACCCATGGAAACAATCACGGGTTTCTCTTCGGCTAACAGCTCTACCTCTCGGGCAATGACTTCAGAGGCAATGGCACTGCCCCCCGGACTGTTCACCCGTAACACCACGGCTTGAATATCATCATCATGGCGAACCTCACGTAGGAGGCTTGAGAGACCGCCGGAGGTAATGACGCCTGTACCCAGGCCATCGCCATCAACAATTTCACCGCTGGCGTAAATAACGGCAACTTTGTTTTTCCCCCCTGAGAAATCGCTATCTAGGCTTTGGCTATAGCGATAAAGGCTGATTTGGGTAAAGTCGTCTTCGTCAGATGGCCAGTAATCGTCTTCGGTTTGACCTGTGAGGTCACGCAGCTCAGCTAAGATGTCATCGTAAAATACGACATTATCAATCAGACCCGCAGCCTGGGCTTCGGCGGCAGGCAATAGGCCTTGGTTTTCGGCAATGGCTTGAATGGCTTCCGGGGTGGTTTCTCTGGCTTCACTAGTGGTGGTTAAAAACTCTTGCCATAGATCGGTGAGCAATGCCTGGGTTTGTTGCTTTTCTTCGGGGCTGCTACTTGTTCGGGTAAAGGGCTCAATGGCAGATTTATAGCGACCCGCTCGCAGGACTTGCACACCCACGCCATATTTACTCAGGGCTCCGGCTAGAAACTGAATCTCTGCACGAAAGCCGTTGAGTTCCATAACGCCTGCTGGGTTCAGGTACAACGAGTCTGCAACTGAGGCTAGATAATAGTCCCGCTCGCCCCACAATGTATTACTGGCAAGAATCGGTTTGTCGGAGTCAGCCTTAAATTTTTCCAGGGCAGCCCGGACTTCTTTGAGTGTGGCGAATCCGGCATTGGTATTGCCTGTCAGGTAAATGCCGGTGATTTTGTTGTCGGTGGCGGCGGCCTCTATGGCCTGCAAAGCGCTGTGTAAGGAAATCGCACGATAGGTATTGCCATAGAGGGTTTCTTCTAGCACAATGCTCGCGCCAGAATAGGGAACGGCATCGACAATATCGGTGCTCAGGTCAAAGACTAAAACGGAGTCTTTTTTAACTTCGGGTTCAACTTCGGTGGTAGTAGAGTTTAGGAAAAAACCTGCTAACCCAATTGCGCCCACACTCAAAAGGGCAACCAAGCTAAATAGACCAACTAGGGTGCCAAGGGCACTAGCCGCCGCATATTTAAGAAAGTCTCTCATAGTGGAATGGGGAGTGAGGTATGGGCGAAAAGGATAAGAATTGCTTTTAGTTTATGGTAGGCGCTTTAGTACTTGGGCGTGTTTTAGTTCATCAAGGTTTCGTTGACCTGTGCAAAATAGGGCAGTTTTGAGTTCGGCAATCAGGATATCGCTCAAGGTATCGAGGGCGGCTTCAGAATGATCGGCCGCCTTCAGGAAGGGTAGGGCCATACCGGCAATATCGGCTCCTAAGGCCAGGGTTTTGGCTACGTCTAAACCGTTGCGTAAACCGCCGGATGCAATCAGGGGAATTTGGGGTGCGATCGCACGTACCCCAACAATACAGTCAGCCGTAGGGATACCCCAATCAGCAAAGGTTTGTCCTAAACGACGCTGTTTCACATCTTCAGCCCGTTCGCTCTCTACCCGAGCCCAGGATGTGCCCCCAGCGCCAGCGGTATCGATGGCAGAAATGCCTACATTGATCAGTTTTTCGGCCAATTTTCCTGAAATACCATTGCCTACTTCCTTTGCAATCACAGGGACCGACAGTTGGCCACAGAGGGTTTCGATCTTAGCCATCAGACCGCTAAAGTCTGTATCCCCTCGGGTTTGTACACATTCTTGCAGCGGATTTAAATGCAAAATCAGAGCATCGGCTTCTAGCCAATCCACCACCCGCTGACAATGTTCTAAACCGTAGCTGTAATTTAGCTGCACTGCTCCCAAATTCGCCATCAAGAAGGCATCGGGGGCATAGCTACGAATATTAAAGGTAGACGCTAGCTCAGGTTTTTCAACCGCCACTCGCTGAGACCCTACCCCCATGGCCAGGCCAAATTTCTGGGCATTGACCGCCAATCGCTGGTTAATTAGGCGAGCCTGCTCTGTGCCCCCGGTCATGGACGAAATGAGTAATGGGGTGGCCAGGGCTTTACCCAGAAATGTCGTACTAATGTCCACCTGGTCGTAGTTGAGTTCAGGTAGACCACAGTGGATAAAGCGATAGTTTTCCAGCCCCGTAGTGGTCTGGTGACATTGCACGTCGTCTTCTAGGCAAATGCGTAGATGGTCCGCTTTTCGGTCCTGAATCGCGGCAGAATTGGTTTTGTCCAGGCTAATGGTTTTACCCACGGCGTATTGTTGGTTTGCTGATCTGTCTCTATCTAAAGTAAGCCCTAGGTTGAACCAAGAATCGTTAATCAACGTTTATTCATGGTGTGGGCCAGGGTACTTTGGCCGTGTAAACAAAGGTTTTTAGGTAAACGGTCCAAAGCTATATGAAGGGTTAATAAAGTTTAGACGTCTTTAACTAAGAGCATCGCTACTCAAATAGAGAGTTTACGCCTGCTTTGGAACAAGATGGGGAATTAAGCATCTTGATATTCCATGGTAATAACAATGATTTGACCCGATGGGTTAACTATAGGGTGAATACCGATGTGGCCCAGATGTCCGTCATCGGTATCAGGGTAAAAAACTATCTAAAAATGCTGTTGTGAATTCTGTGGAATGGATTGCCTTGTTTTGCTGATGGCATGATGTGGCGCTGAAGTCCAAGGTATAACAACGCCAAAAATATTAAACAGGAAAAATTATTGGAAAGGACTATGAGGGATATCGCTAGGAATTTTCAGGCACTGCCGCTGGTGTCTTGGATGGTATGGATGGCCATGGCGGTAATTGCAGCTCCAGTGATGGCCTTACCTTTGGATGCCATATCTGAGGCGGCTGAGGCAGACAATATGCCCCTGGTGTCTTCATTATTATCAGAAACAACCTCAGATGAAGGGCCTGAGTTATTAGAAGCAATCTTAGATACAGAGTCTGAAGTATTGGAAATTTCCTTAGAGGACGCGTCTGATGCTGACAGTATTAAAGTCTTGGAAGACGCGGAAGACACAGAAGATGAAGAAGACGCGGAAGACATGACTGAGACTGCTGAATCGGCAAGTTCGGTTTTACTGGTTCAGGAAAATTCGGATGAATTAGCGGAGCCATCAGATCCCTTTTTCTTTGATGAAAACGCCGTTGAGGAATCTGAAGATGGTGTTCTAGACCCTCTATCGGGTACAGAGTCCGTCACAGACGAAACAACAGATGATGACACTCCGCTAACTGAAATTGAGGGTCCCCTAACGCCACCCTCCCTCAAGCTCCAAACCGCTGCTATCCAGGAAGGGGATGAGTTCTCGGCCAGGGCACGGGTCTATGGCCATTATTATCTGGAGTCTAATATTGCGGTTGTGGGAGCCGTTGACCTGTCAACGGGGGATGCCTTTTCGGATACGGATTCCACAGGGTTTGATTTGACTGAACTATATGTGGTGGCATCTCCCCCCAGTGTGCCTGAGCTGCGCGGGGCGGTGGGGCTAATTGAGTTAAGCTCCTTTTTTGATCGCAATAGCTTTGCGAAAGATAGTTTGACCCACTTTATCAATCCGGTTTTTCAGACGAATCCTGCCCTGGCAACGACACAGCTAGAGTCCCAGCCAGCTGCCTTAGTTCATTGGCGACCCATTGATGAAGTTATTCTCAAAGCGGCGGCGTTTTCTTCCGGTGGCTTTGATGATTTTGATTTTGATGCGATCGCAGGTGAAATTGGCCTCAATGTTGGCAATTTGATTGTGCGCGGCACCTACGTCAGTGCCACTGACAATGGCGACCGGGACGGCATTGCTGAGAGTTTTCAAATTAATCGCAATGGCGTATTTGGCCCCCAAGAAGGCGATCGCGAAGTATCTTACGGCATCAACGCCGAGTGGTTTATTCCCCAACTCAATGCCGGGTTGTTTGGCCGCTACGGCTATCACCGCAACGCTGATTTAGATATCTCAGGCGACACCTACAGTTTCGGCGTAAATTTCCTGGATTTGATCATTGATGACGATCGCTTTGGCATTGGCTACGGTCGTGACCTCAGCGACGATGATCGACGGCAGGGAAAGCGCCCGGATGTGTTGGAAACGTTTTACGACATTCGCCTGGCACCCAATGCAAGGGCCGCCATTAGCTTGCAATTTCGGGATGAATTTTCTGAAACAGTGCTTGGATTCCGCGTTCGGGCCGATTGGGATTTATTAGAACTTTTTGATTGATTTGCATGGTTTGTCCCAGGTAGGGGCGTTGCCTGTAACGCCCCTACCAGAAATACATAGGAATATAGGAAGCATTATTGTTATGAACTGGTATCGTCGCACGCTGGGTTTATGCCTTAGCTTTAATCTACTTGCCACCACACCATTGGTGTTAGCTCAGCCGGTGTTGGCCCAAGTGCCTAATTTAGAAAATCAGCCTGCACTGGTGCGAGAAGGCTACGCATTATTTGAAAAAGGCTGGATTGATCCGGCCCTGGATACGTTTTTGCAGGCGGTGCAGCGTTACCCCGACTCTGTTCCAGCCCAATTAGGTCTAGCTCGCTCTTATCTCAAGCTAGGGCAAGATGCCAATGCATTTGAGGCGTTTCGTCAGCTGACAGTGCTAGAACCAACCAATGTGGAAGCCTTAGAAACCCTTGGTTTGTTAGGGAGCTATCGCCCCGAGTGGCGCTCAGTGGGCATTGATGCCCTGACAACGCTGTTAGCTCAGCCAGGGTATGAGCAAAATGGAGAATTGCGATCGCAACGCGCCCTGCTGCTGTTTTACGATGGTCGCCTGGTCGAAGCCGTTGCTGACTATGACATTGCCCTAGAGCAGTCCCCCAGTTTAGCGACCCAAGTTGGGGCAGCCCAGGTGTTTGCCTATGGCGGTCGCTCTGCTCAGTCTGTTGAATTATTTCAAGGCTATATCAACGCAGGCCAAACCCTAAAAGTCTATGAGGCCCAGGCCTATAGTTTTGCCCTACGGCAACAAGGAAATCCCAGTGCGGCAATTGAGGTATTACAGCCGTTTCTCAGCGCCAGTGATGCTGATCAAGCTCAAATTAAAGCCGAACTGGCCACCTCCTATGCGGCTAGTGGTGAGTACGAGCGTGGTTTGGCGTTACTAGACACC
>JAHQVZ010000103.1 GCA_019634055.1 Leptolyngbyaceae cyanobacterium MAG.088 | reverse complement strand
AGCCCCTTAATATTGGTGTCTATCATTTCATCCCAATCTTGGATCGGAGAATCGTACTGTTTGTCCAGACCTCGACTCAGACCGGCATTGTTAATCAACACATCAATCGCCTTCCACTCGGTTGGCAACCCTTCTATAGCGGTCGTAACAGTCTGAAAATCTTGGACATCTACACAGAGCAATAGGGTCTGAGTTTGATACTGCTTTTGCAAGTCATCTGACAAGGTTTGCAGCTTTTCCTTGCGGCGGGCTGCCAAGATAAGCCTCGCCCCTGCCTGGGCAAAGAATTGGGCGCAAGACTTACCAATGCCGCTGCTAGCGCCCGTAATTAGAACGCATTGATCACTTAAAGATAGTGTCATAGAAAATAGTCACTCCTGATGTTGTCGTAACACTGTTGATTGAGAACCTCAAACTTGTACTCAGTTGAAAACCGGAGTCCGTGGGCCGTAATTCCAGTGTTGATGCCAGACATTTCCCCACCCAGGAATGCTGGACATCAACTAAACCTAAACACCTCAACCCACCCCACATTTTTGGCATTGACATGTTTAAGCCCTAGATAAATCACCTAGACACCGAAATAGAGATATCAACAAATGAGAACAAAAATTGCCGTTGCTAATTTAGGGAATGCGCCGACCTATGGGTCATGCCATAGGTCAGAGTTGCTTTTATCAAAGCAACTTGAAGATTAGTAACGTTCAAAAATTCTTAAAATGCCGACGTTAGAACAGCATTAATGCTTGTAAAAACCTACTGCTTTTAGCACTATCTCACAGCCACCTCAAAACTTTCACGGTGACTGCCGTGAATACATTTAGATTTAAGCTAAACGACTCATAATTTGGTCAAGAAAAATTGACCAAACGTCTAAACTTAAACGTAGCTAAACCGTCATGTAGGCTTACACAAGCACTACGGCGTAAGGAGAACCAACACCGTTCCATTTGAGCAAGTGCTTATGAAGCCGCCCCTCCTTAGTATTTAGATGGGAGGGCTCATGACATGGACTTAGGGATGAAAAGTAGATAGATAGCACTAACATCTTTCAAGGCCTATGTAGCGAGTCTTCAATATTGCAACGTTAGCAAGAGATAGTTGCACTTTTTGTATCATAATCTACTGATTGATAGTTTGCGATCGCTGATTTAAAAAAAATGAATCGAGCTGATATACAGATCGACTATTAGCGTTTGTCGGGCTAAGGCCTAGCGAAGGGCAACAATGCTGACATTTTTACTATTTGTTATCAACAGACTACAAAATCTATTGATCGATCACCAAAATTAGTGTTACCGTTCAAACTGTCAATGGTTGATGAGAGTAGGTGGTTTTCCCCACACCCCCACCTTACATCTCAAAAAGTATTGCGACAACTAAAAAACTAGGACACATCCTTAGCCGATAGGAGATTCACTTGTCATGAGAATTGGACTGCCCAAAGAGATCAAGGATCAAGAGTTTCGAGTTGGTTTAACCCCCGCTAGCGTACAGACATTGTGTCAAAGGGAGCACCAGGTTGTTGTTGAGGAAAATGCTGGACATGGAGCTGGGTTTTCCAATGCGGATTATGTGGCGGCTGGGGCCACATTAGTGGCGGACCCAGCCATCCCATGGTCCCAGGAGATGGTGGTCAAAGTTAAAGAACCCCAGTCTTCGGAGTATCAGTACTTTCGCGATGATTTACTGCTGTTTACCTATTTGCATTTAGCGGCAGAGCCTGAGTTAACAGAGGCGTTGATGGCTAGTGGAGTATGTGCGATCGCCTATGAAACCGTCATGACCGTCGATGGTAAACTCCCCCTACTCACCCCCATGAGCATCATTGCCGGGCGCTTAGCCGTACAGTTTGGGGCCCGCTATCTAGAGAAACAGCAAGGCGGTCGGGGCGTCCTCCTCGGCGGAGTTCCCGGTGTACAGCCAGGACGGGTGGTGATCCTCGGCGGCGGCATTGTCGGCACAGAAGCTGCCCGCATTGCCGTGGGTATGGGGGCCCAGGTCCAAATTTTAGACATTAATATTGAGCGCCTTGCCTATCTAGAAACACTATTTGGTTCACGTGTTGAACTGCTTTACAGCACATCGGCTCAAATTGAGCGGGTTGTTCCCGATGCCGATTTACTGATTGGGGCCGTACTGATACCAGGTCGTAAAGCACCCACCCTGGTTAACAAAGCTCTGGTTGCCAAAATGCGTCCCGGCTCAGTCATCATTGATGTCGCTGTTGACCAGGGCGGCTGCATTGAAACCCTGCGACCCACCTCCCACACCCAGCCCACCTATGTAGAATCAGGGGTGGTGCACTTTGGTGTTCCCAATATGCCAGGGGCCACACCTTGGACAGCGACCCAAGCTTTGAATAACAGCACCCTACCCTATGTAATCAAGCTAGCGGATCATGGACAAGACGCTTTGGTAAAAGACACAGTTCTGGCCCAGGGACTGAATGTTGCCCATGGAAAGATTGTTCATCCAGCGGTGCAAGAGGCCTTTCCTGTCATGGTAGCTGTCTAATAAAGCCCCCAAAGTTGGCGTAAAGTCACCAAAGCAGGACTAAAGCCCCCAAAACCCAATTTTGGGGGCAGAATCCGCGAAGTCAAACTGTTTGTTTATGCCTTATAAAAGATTGAGTTCACCCACTTAACTTGTCGAATACCTTTTGTAATATGCCTATCGCTTTAGCCAGTTCAATCCAAATGGCAAATTAGTAGTCCCCTCATCAGACTCACGGTCAGTCACAAATTCGGCTGGGTTCTGATCATACCGATTACGTACTGGAATCGCGGGTCCCTGGGCATCACCCACTAATGCAGCGGTTACTTCCAACGACATTCGCAACCGTTTTCCAGCATAAATCGACATATCGCGAGGCACATTCACCCGGTCTCGCAAATAGCGTAGACCACTATCACTTCCCTTGGGCGGCTCACAGACGCCCCCCATCATCAAATGTGTCAGGGCACAGCGTAGGGCTTCATCAAACATCTGATCGTCTATAGGATTCACTCGAATAATATTGTTTCGGTGCTTCAATACCCGGTGCAGAGCTTCTACCCGAGAGTTTTCTGGTTCCCCATAGCCCACGTCCGGCAGACCTAGCCAGGGTCCGTGATCTACCTGTTGCTGGTTAGCTCTGGCCTGGGGTTCACCATTTTCCCAACAGCCCCCCATTTGAGGCGGTAGATCATGAACATGGGTATGAAAATCACTTTGGGTGCCACGATAGGTGGGTCGAGTTTCCATGGCATCAAACCACGCTGCAAAACCAGGACTTTCCTCTCGCATAGAATAGCCCTTGTAGTAAAACAGACTGGCATTCATCCGCTCCACATAGGGGGTAAACACCAGGTCTATAACGCTAAACTCTTCTAGAAAGTAAGGTCCAGAAGTAGTGGCCAAGGAGTCTTCTACCTTGGCCACTACGGTGACAAACTGCTCGCGATTAAACTGTTCTTGGCGAGCAGAGCGTACCGGTTGACATAGCCAGCTGCACCAGGCACGGAATAACAGTCTTTCCAACCGTCGTAAGGGCATAGCTGTGGGAGCTAACATACTGATCGTTAATGGCCCAAAGGTCTGCTCTAGGGCAATCAGAATATCATCGCTTTCGGTAATCAGCTGCCCATCTAGCTCTACGGCAGGCAGCATACCTGAAGGCACTCGTTCTTTGTACCATTTTTCTTTGGTGCCACAGCAAAACATGGTCACCTTTTCGATGCGGTAGGGAATCTGCTTTTCCTCTAACCACAGCCACACTTTTTGGCAGTAGGGACACCAGGCATGGTTATCGCGAAATAGTGTGACCCGCACATCGGCCTCGGTCTTGCCAAACAACCGTAGCCGTGCTTGGGCATTGGTGGGGCCATTGACTCGATCGATTTGAATGGTGTCAAGAGCTTCTAACTCAGCCCAGGCCAAAGGAGTTGCGGTGGGAACGGTGGTCATGGTTTAAACAGGCGGCAATTGAACTCACTATTAGCTTAAACGGAATTCTTAAACTTATGCATTATTGAGCCAGTGAGTATTATGCATTATTGAGCCAGCGAGTATAAATCATGACGCGCTTACCTTTAATTAGAAAACTGCTGAGGTCTAGCTATGTTAGACCTCAGCAGCATTGATGTCGAAGTATCGTTAACCCTAGACTTTCAAACGTGATTTAATTATCCTGATTATGGGAAAGAGGGCAAGTAACAATCTTTTTTCCAGTCCAGTCTATAAAGGTATTCTCATTCTTGTAATGGCGAGGTGTTTTTAGCATTAAACGCCAGGCTTCACCAGCATCTAACAAATTAAAGCGATCACCATAGTGGGCCTGTAATAGTGCCTGAACCTGCGGATAATAATCTGAATTAACCCCTGGAAAGACATGGTGTTCTGTATGGTACGAGAAGTTTAGATGTAATAAGTCAACTATTTTGGGAACCCGAAGTGACGCACTATTAATTAGCGGATCGTTTACGCTGGTCATGCGACACAACATGTGGTTGGTATAGATATAGAACATGGCACCCGCATAGCCAATCCAAATGGGTAGAAAGTAGCTGAGAATGATTTTGACTGGATGAAAGCCCAGAAAAGATAGGATGGAGAGGTGAATTCCCATAATTAGAAAGAGCTCAAATGCGATCGCTCTTCTTTCCTTTTTACTTACCTTAAACGCTGCCGGAGCATACTGAGTCAGTGCATTATTAAATAACAGCACAGAGCTTAAATTACGGAATGTATGCACTCCCCAGGCATTTCCCATACCCACAAACAACCAAAATGAACGAACTTCTGATGAGGGGACAAAGAGATTTTGAATCCACTTCCCCCAAGTATTGGGTTGTTCATATAAATAGTTACGGTCTGGATCGTGTAGAGAGTTAGTTTTATTGTGGTGTTCTCGATTGTGTACAGCTTTCCAAAACGTAGGCGGTGTCCATAACATTGTTAACCCAATTAGACTAAGCATCCATCGTATAGATGGATGCTTAATTGCCTTACTGTGCAATATATCGTGGGTGCTAAACAATAAAACAATGACGCTGTTTCCCATTATTAAAGAGAAGGGGAGATAGAGCCACAATAAGTACCAACTCCACTGATCAAGATAACTGGCAATACCCCAGCCTAAGATCAAAATTGCTGCATTGATCAACAGTATCCAGACGCGACTGTAGTTAGGTAAAAAAGCTTCCTTAGGAAGCAACAGCTTCAGTTTCTTAGCGTATTCGGCTTGAGGGATATAAACATCGCGATGGCCACTATTTACGAGTGTTCTTAGATTCACTTGAGGTCCTATTGAAACAATTTTGAATAGTCACAGGCAAGCTTAATAATCTATGATGCCCGTATTTTTGTACAGAGTAATTAATGTCCCAGCGGCTAATTCTCTTCAAAAAAAGTAAGCTTAACAAAAGGACATCAGACGGTTGAAATGTCAGTTTTTAGGAGGTTTATATAGATTTTTGGCAATAATTTGCATTCGTGGCGTTATAAAGCGAAAAAACGAAGTAAGTAGATGATCCTAATTAGTTTTCAGCTATCGAGGCCCCCCTCTTCCCTTTCTTGAATGCCCCTTGGGCTATATCCTGGGGGATGCGAGATTCAAAGCCCCCCAGGCTTAGGGGTTTGGGGGCAAAACCCAAGCGATTTAACAGCTTGTTTGTAGCTTACAAAAGATTGAGTTTACCTACTTAAATTCTCCTAAAAAAGAGATATTGCGCAAGCCAGTTGGATAAGAGTTGGAAACTCTATACATGATAATTGTTGAGCAAAGGATAGAGTTCTCTGGTTAGAGTATATATAAAATCAATGCTTAAGGGTTGAATAACAAAAACGGAATGATCCAGATTTTCTAACAGATGTTGATCGTCAGGAAACGATGACGCACCACTTGCTCAGATTATTGAGCTATGGGTGAGTGGCGAAAGTCATGGCTAATCTGTCTTTTGATGTGGCTCTGGTTTTGTTGTAGTGAATTTAATGTTGTAACTAACGGCCAATTACGCTATGGGAGGAAACGATTCTAAAAAATGTAGCAGAGCTTTCAAGAATCTTTTCCCCAATAGGGCTGAAAAGGTTCCACAAGCTAAGACGAGTGTTGCTACCGCTAAAATATTCCAGAGGGTTAATGTAGGCATTGTAATTGCCAATGGTATCCATGCAAGGATTAGGCCGATGGCAGCTCCTAATAAAAACTGGTAGCCTATATCACCTAAATTACGAGGGTTTGATTGTTTTTCTTGAGGTGACATAATAAAACCATATCTCTACTTTTTATATGTTAGCAAACTATTCTTTTACCTCAGAATCATTAGATGACCATTCAATTCAGTTCCTTATTTCTTCTTTTAACACGGCGTGCTTTTTTCAAATTCTCTTTTATTAGCATTCTTTGGGGCTATGACGGTGACAAAGGCCCTATACGTTGGCCAATTTTATCGCCTGACTATCATACTTGTGGTGATGGCCAGCGGCAGTCTCCCATTGATATTGATGTAACTAATGCGATCGCACTCCCAGTTGGTTTTGACTATCGCCCTATCCCCATCGATCTATTCAACAGTGGGCGCACAATTCAAGAAACAGGCAATGATGGCTGTACGTTGACGTTAGATGGCGAGGTCTATCGTTTAATCCAGTTTCACTTCCACACTCCCAGCGAACACACCGACGGTGGCATCCATTATCCGATGGAACTACATCTAGTCCATCGTCATCCGGTTACGAAGGCGCTGGCGGTTGTTGGCGTTTGGATACAACCAGGAGTAGAGCAGTCTGAGCTAGCGGCCCTTAGCCAGGCGCTGCCCCCAACAGGAGAACGGACTCACAATACCCATCGGGTGAACCCTAGTAATCTGTTGCCAGCGGAGCAAAAAATGATGCGTTATAGCGGCTCATTAACCACCCCTCCCTGTTCTGAAGGGGTAACCTGGTTAGTGATGGTTAATCCGATTGAGGCGTCTGTTGGACAGATTGAGCAGTTTCATGAGTTGTTAGGTAATAATGCTCGACCGATTCAGCGATCTGGTTTTTGATCAACGGAGTTTGCCCTCTACCTATCCAGGAGTGTGCCTAAAATGCCCCCTAAGCATTAGAGTAAGATCGTCCTTGAACTAAGCGCTTAATCTAGCATCTCATGTCAGGTAAACCAGTCATTATTCAACTTAACTGGGAAGATCCGGTGACGGGAGAAGCCCAGCATGTGTCGCGCCATCTGCCGGTGGCGATCGGGCGTGAAGCTAGCAAAATGCCGTCACAGCTAGAGCATTTGCCGGTATCCCATCTGGAGTTAATTCATCAACAGGTGTCTCGGTGCCATGCGCTGATTTCCATGGTCAATCGACAGCTGCACATTGCTGACCAAAGTGCCAATGGCACCTTTTTGAATGGACGGCTGATTCCGCAGACGGGGCAGACATTTACACCCAAGGATACGATTCGCATTGGGCCGTTTAAGCTAACGGCGTTAATTGTTGACAGTGCAGATAATAACTCTACCGAATTAAACCGCGAGTATAGCCATGCGGCTAAAAATAGTGAAATGCCGACGGAGCCCAATGCTATTTTTGGCTGGCTGATCGGTGGCGGTGTTTTACTGTTGATGGGGGCTGGACTATGGTTTGCGGCCCAGGTCTTGCTTAATAATGCCCGCCCCAGCCTTGAGCCTGAAGAATCGTCCTTAATCCTTCCTAATAGAGACATTGGTGCCCTTGAGATTTCCACAACGCTTTAGGTTCAAACGATTCAGGTTAAATCGCAACCAGCATCGTTTCAGGCGCTCTATCTGGTTATGGCTAGCCCTGATTGTGATGACTTGGGTAGTCTGCTCATTACCAGCGCACTCACAGCTGGCGTTTACAGATCCGACTGCAACCGTCGTGGTCAATGGCCGTAAGGTGTTCGAAGTCCGTGAGGTGCCCGAAGTTATTACAGCGGCTAAACGGGCTCGCGACATTAATAGCCGACTGGAGGAAGAGGTCCAGAAAGCTACACCCGTGGAAATTGAAGTTGTTGTCAATGAGGAAAATGGTTCAGTTTATTTGCAAAGCCAGAAAAGTGAAGCACTAATCGCCACAGTTACGGAGGTGGATCTGACCAATCCTGGTTTTCAGCTTGAGCAGCAGGCCACAGAATGGGCTAATGCCCTGGAAACCTCTCTCCGTCAAGGTCAGCTGGAACGACGTCCAGCGTATTTGCAACGGGCGTTGCTATATACGTTAGGGGTATTGGGGGGTGCGATCTCAATCCACCTATGTCTCCGGATATTGGGTCGTCGTAGTATCCGCTTTTTAAATCAACAGTTTTCCACTAGCACGGGGCCTTTAACCGTCTGGGAGAGACCCATCACGTTCTTCTGGCGGTTGGGGTTACTTGGCTTAAAGGTGGGGCTATGGCTTATTGTTGCCATTTACATTATCGACCTATTTCCACAGCTCCGCAGCTGGCGTCATATCATTGCCACCCTGCTCACGGCTAAAAGTATTGCCATTGGCGATAATCGATATTCGGCCCTCAGTCTACTGTTATTGCTAGCGCTGACCATTGGTCTGTGGTTTGCAGCCCGTTTAATCGCTAGACTCTTCCGTATTTATGTGCTCCGTAGTGCCCAAATTGAACCCAGACTACAGGATATTCTCAGTGTTTTAGTGCAGTATGTTCTGCTGTTTTTGGGGGTTATTGTCCTATTCCAGCTATTGGGTATTGATGCCAGTTCTCTGGCAATTCTTGCTAGCTTGCTGGGTGTGGGTATTGGTTTTGGGGTTCAGAACATTACCAACAACTTTATTAGCGGGTTTATCATCACCCTGGAGCGACCCATTGAGGTAGGAGACTTTATCAAAATCGGTGACCTGGTAGGTATTGTCAAACAGGTGGGCGCCCGCAGTACTGAAATTAATACCCTAGATAGGGTCACTATTATTGTGCCGAATTCTCAGTTTTTGGAAAATGAGGTAATTAACTGGAGCCACGGCGACTCCGTTTCTCGTTTACGAATTCCGGTTAGTGTTGCCTACAATTCTGATATTTCTCAGGTAAAAACGGCGTTGTTAGAGGCGGTTAAGCGACATCCAGAAGTGTTGCTGCGGCCTGAGCCAGAAATTTGGTTTCAAAGCTTTGGCGATAGTGCCCTCAATTTTGAAATCATGGTGTGGACTGGCGAACCGCGAAAACAATTTCGGGTGAAGAGCGATTTAAACTATGCCATTGAGGCTAGCCTACGTCGCTACGGTATTGAGGTGCCCTTTGTACAGCAAGATGTGCACTTAGAATCACCCCAGTTAGAGGCGATCATCACTATCCTAAAACAGCAGTCTATGGGTGAATCAGAGAGTGTTTACTCTAGTCCACCATCCATACCAACTCAGCCCTCGGTTGAGGAGACAATTGAACAACCTGAACCATCACCACTGCCTGACTTACTGGCTAATGTTGATCTAGAGGCGTTGTTTGAAGCAATGCAGGGGCCAACAGGGATCGCACTGCAAATACATCCAGACCAGTTGCATGGTGAAGATACAGAATTAGTTGAGCCTAACTATTTTACAGGCACAGCAGCTGTGGAATGGTTAGAACAACAGCGCGATTATACCCATGCTGGGGCCATGGTGGTGGGTCAGTGGCTTTTGCATAAAGGGTTGATTGTTTCGACTACCGAGGGACAGGACTTTGAGGATAGTCAGACTCTTTATCAGTTTTATCAAGATTCGCCTGCTGCTGTAGCTAAACGTATTGAAGCCGACCCAACCTAACTTGAACCTTTGGGGCGTGTGACCGCTAGGGGGGCTACAAGGGAAAATTTATGATTTTTAGAAAGCCTAGTGCATGTTGTCCGATTCATCACATTGGTCAGGCTAGTCAATAAAATTGATATTCTGAAAGCCTTTATTGGCAAAAGCTAACCCCATACAAAATGTCTTAATGCATCCGGACATTTTCTACATCAAAAAAATCTGATAGTTCACTACGTTTCAGCAATTTGACTGAGTGAGTAAACTGTATACTGTGCTAATGTGCGTCTTCTTTTTTTAAGGTATATTGCCTTGTATAAGTGCTAACTTACGCTTTCACACACCTGAAAATCTACAAATATCTAACATTTAATGTATGGCTATGGCTCCTGAAGGCGGAAGTGACGCCCACAATCAAGATCCAGACAAAAGTCAAGATTTATTCAACTTCAAAGTTTTTTTGGTGGCAGCAGGCATATTAGGAGCTGCTTTTTTGGGGCTGACATGGCTAAGCAGTGGTGAGTTGGGCTTAGGTGATAGCAACTCTCAGCCAGATCAAAATGCCTCGGTAGATGTAATTGATGAAACTACAGAGGAATCACCCAGTCGGCTTAGCCAGGGTGAGCAAATTTTGCTAGCAACTTCCACATCTCCTATTAAAATCCGGGGAGCCGATGAGCTTGCAGCCGGT
>JAHQVZ010000102.1 GCA_019634055.1 Leptolyngbyaceae cyanobacterium MAG.088 | reverse complement strand
GGTGTTTTTAATTGAGCGCATGCAGCCAGATTGGCTAGGAACAAGGGCAAGGCGAATTTATGTGGCGGGGTTATGGGGGATCTTTTTTGCGATCGCAACTCTCCTTGGTTCCCAGGTGCTCGCCCCTGACAGGTTAATGTTAGCTGTTGTGTTAGGGGGAATAATTTGCAGTCGTATTTTTGGTGTTAGCCACATTACACCCGCTGAAACGCTACGCTGGTCCTGGCGACAGGCTCGCAATAACTTGTTGTTAGGCCTTGCTCTGGGTACCCCTACTGGTTGGGGTTTGAAAGTTGGATTTGGATTTCTGTTTGGTGATACTGCTTGCTTACGCAGCGGTGATTGTCTTGTCAATCATAGTTCTATAGGGCTGGCCTTTGGGGCGACTCTTGGGCTAACCTTCGGTTTGATTCGTGGCCTCAGCGGTAAACGGGTGGGTAATGCCAGTCGCCCCAATGCTGGGATTTGGCAGTCGGCTCGCAACTCTACCCTATTTGGTCTGGTGTCGATGGTGACCCTGTATGTACCCGGGTTGCTTTTAGGCAATACCAAAGCCTCATTCTGGGCAGCAACGGGGCTGGCCTTTGGCTTTGCCGCAGGCGGTGGCGAGGCGTTAATTAAACATGTTTTGCTAAGGGGAATACTGACCCTTCGTGGCGTTATCCCCTGGAACTACAGCAAATTTCTAGACTATGCTGTTGCCAGTATTTTTTTACAAAAGGTGGGCGGTGGGTATATGTTTGTCCATCGATTATTGTTAGAACATTTTGCCCAGCTGGACTAAACATGTGAAAGTTAGGTTAACTTTTGTGGCCTAACGCTTTGAAGGAATACGAATTGTCCTATGCAACGGGGGCAACGCTACAGGGAGCCCTTTCAATTAAAAGGATTCCATCCTTGACCTATCCATAGGGTCTGGCATACGAGCGTTCAATTAGTTAGCTAATATGCCGGAATCCTGACAATCCAATGGAATAATGATACCGTAATGAACGGTATCACTTGTTACGGAAAAGGTTTTATACATGTATTCGACTGTATTGTTAATGCTCAGTATTTTGCTGATTTTGATTATTCTCGTATATGTTGTTGGTTCTAAAATGATCTGAAATGGCTAGAAATGGTCAAATCAGATGACGTTAGACATTTTTTAGCTAACGTTTTGTGCCAATGTTGTCTCCAAAAGATATTCAAAGTTAGGTACCTGGGCCAACATTTTGATTTCAGCAGCACAGACGTTTTGCACAAGGGCAATACTGCGTTCTCGTTGTTCGCTGGGGGGCAGTGTTTTAAGAATATTGGTCACAATATCTAACTTGACAGCGGCGTCTTTTAACTGTTGTCGCATATCTGTGAATAAGGCAGCCTGATCATTGTTCAATCCTGCATGAAACTCTTGTACTTCTTGTTGTATAAGAGATGCTTGGGATTGTGAGGCAGCCTGTTTTTGGAGACGACTTTCAACAGCGGTAAGCACCTCTGACCGGGTAAACGGTTTTGTTAGATAGTCGTCAGCACCCAGTACCATGCCCTTGCGAATGTCTCCTTTGTCGGCCAGGGCTGTCAGAAATATAAACGGGATGCCTACTGTTTTAGGCTCTTGTCGTAGGGCTTGCAGCACGTTATGGCCATCAAGCTCAGGCATCATGACATCACAAATGATTAAATCTGGGGTATGCTCAATGGCACCTAATAGCCCGGTCATGCCATTGTCTGCACTAATGACATTGTATCCCTCCAGCTCTAAAAGTTCTAGAAGGTTCGAACGAATTTCTAATTCGTCCTCAATAACTAAAATTTTGACCATGATTTTCCCCGAAACACCTAATATTTAACTTGATACATAGGCAGACACAAAGCCTTAGGCTTCTACTAGGTTGCCCGAGAAAGACATTGGTTTATCAAGGGGAATTACCGGCAGGGTGACGGTAAAGGTGGTCCCTTCACCAACGGTACTATCAAAGGTGATTTCACCCTGGTGCAGGTTTACTGATTTTTGGATGATGGCTAGCCCTAGTCCAGTGCCTGAAATGGTGCCAACATTAGAACCGCGCACAAAGGAGTCAAACAGTGTAGGGCGAGCGTCTTCTGGGATGCCAATACCGTGGTCTTGAACCCACAGCTTTAGTTGTTCGTCTGTGGTGCTCAGGCCCACTACTATATCGCCCCCGCTAGGAGAATAGTTAATGGCATTGGATAATAGATTAGTTAGAATATGACGCATGAGCTTGCGGTCAATTTGATGGGGGGTATGGGATAGTTGCGACCTTAGCTCTAAATGATGTTGGGTTGTCGTAATCTGTAATTCTTCAATAATCTCTTGGCAAAACTCATTGAGTACCAATGGCTGTGGTGTAAATTCAACCCGACCTGCTTCTGCTTTATTAATTAGCAATACGTCATTGAGCAGTTCTGTCATATGGGTGGCGGCTGTTTGAATTTTGTGTAAGTATTGATGCTGTTTAGTTTTGTCCCATCTCTCGCCGTAGTGTTCTAATAGTTCTGCTGACGATAGTATTGTTGTTAAAGGCGTGCGAAATTCATGGGATGTCATCGATACAAATCGAGTTTTCATCTCATTTAATTCTCGTTCCCGCTCAAGGGTTTTCCGGATTTCGGTCTCGCGTCGTTTCTGTTCAGTGATATCACGAATTATCATCATGACTTCTTGGTCGGCACTGCTGACAATACGAGCCTCAAAATGGCAAATTTCATGCTCGACTGAGAGTTGAAATTCCAGCACTTCAATTTGAGCTGTTGTCAATGCTCGTTCAATACATTGCTGTATTTCTTCGGCTACTGTTGGCAGTACATCGGCCAAATGCTGATTAAGGCAGCTAGCAGGGGAAAAGGGCAACTTATGTTGTTTGGGCTCACTAAAGTTGACAAATTCTCCTGTCGCACTAATGCGAAACATGGGATCTGGAATGGCATTAAGTAGAGCCCGATTAGTAGCATAGCTGGATTGCAGAGCAATTTGTTCTTGTTTTAATTGTTCTGTTGTTGCTAAGACCTGAGTCGTACGCTCTTTTACCTGAGCTTCTAAATCATCATGGAGCGCCTGAAGCTCGGCCTCGGCTCGTTTACGGTCTGTAATATCCACCAAATAACAGCGAATCAGGTCGCTCTGGGGGATGTAGTGAAGGGCTTGTTCAAAGATTTGGTCGTCTACCGTGATATTACGAACAAATCGTTTTTTCTCTTGTGTCTGAACTGTATCAATGACGCCGGTGAGAATAGGATGACTTAATTTTGCTAGGCTAATGGTGGGAAACTGATTGACTGCAGCAGGATTTAAGTATGTTAACTCGCCCGTCAGGGATATCTCAATGATTGGATGGGAAAAGAGTTCAGGAAATGATGCTAATCGAGCGATAGCAGCGTCTTCAAGTTTATCTGAATTGGGTGTGGCAGACAGATCCACAGGGGCTGCAATTAAAGTAGCCATATATTTTTCGGCTTCAGCACCCCCTGAAAGTAGCCAATTTATATCCTCTTCTTCGGGTGCTGTTTGGTAGCGGGCTTTGACATTCCCACCAAAGATAATTTCGTCACCGTGGCGTAGGTTATGGGAACTGCTCCGTCGACCGTTGATAAATAAACCATTAGTACTGGGCTTGCCCTGTAAGTTACCGTCAATGATTCGAAATCCGTGGTTTTCTGCACCAGGGTGGGTAACTCGTAACAAAATTGCGTGCTGACGTGAGACTTCTTTTGAGTGTAAAACTATTGAATTACTGACATCACGACCAATAGAGCCAGAATCAGCATGTAAACTGACGGCTCGTTTTCCTTTGTCATCTTCGATAATTAAAAGATGTTGCATCCCTGTAGAGTGGTATCACCGGGCCGCAATAGTCATGTCAAATAACGTTAGCCCGCTATCAGGTTTCCCATTTCTTTGGCGATTGCCTAAAGATGCTCCATACAATTCCACTTAATGTGAAACATTATGACCCACAGATTTTTTTTAAGTTAGACCTATGGCTAAAAAAAAGGTAGCTAATGCTTGCCTAGCTTAGGTTTAGTCAAAAAGCTGTATTAAAACTAAACATTGAATTACAAAATAGAACGCAATTGGCCTGATATATTAGTGGCTTCCTTATGTTTAAACGTTATTGGGAGAGCCGTCTACTGATAGTGATTTTCTATACATCTGATTGATAGTGTTGGCCTATGTCTCCTGAAGATGCCATCACGCTAGTTGATAAACTTCTTTCACCGTATCGGCTAACGGCTATTCAAGAGGTCGTTTTTAGACGATGCTGGCAAGGTTCAACTTATGCGCAAATCGCGGCTACTGAGGGCTACGATGCAGATTATGTTCGAGTTACGGGATCCCGGCTTTGGCAGAAGATTTCTCAGGTGCTGGGAGAACGAGTCACTAAAAAGAATATCCATGCGGTCCTACGACAGCAGGCGTATCAGCTCCATCAACCTACTGCGCCTGGTCCCTGGTGGCCAGGTTTGGATCAAACCGATACTACCTTTCCTGGGAGTCCTCTGCCCTTAGGGTCACCCCTTTACATTGAGCGGCCGCCAGTGGAAAACCAGGCCATGGGTGAATTGTTAAAGCCAGGGGCCTTGCTGCGTATTCGTGCCCCCGAACATTGGGGTAAAACCTCTCTGGTTAACCGGCTAGTTGCCCAGGCGCAAACCCTTAATTTTAAGGTTGTGCGGTTGAACTTTCGCCAAGCCGATGGAGGGGTACTGGCTAATTTTGATAAATTTTTGCGGTGGTTTTGTGCCAACATCGCCCAGCAGCTAAACCTATCGACTCAACTAGATGATGTTTGGAATACTGATTTAGGGAGCAAGGTCAGTTGTACCAACTACATGCAAAGCATTGTATTGAGTCCTCTGCAAAAGCCGCTTCTACTGGTGGTTGATGATCTCCAGGCCGTATTTGAACATTCCACCATGGCTCAGGAATTTTTACCTATGTTGCGGGTCTGGCATGAAGAGGCTAAAAACCTGACAGAGTGGGGGTATTTGCGTTTGTTGGTGGCCTATGCAACAGAAGCCTATATTCCACTGCAGATACATCAGTCTCCATTTAACGTAGGGCTACCTTTACGATTGCCTGGCTTTACCCTAGAGCAGACCCAACAGTTGGCGCAACGCTATCGGGTGGCGTGGGATGATGGTTTGATTTCAATTCACAGGTTGGTAGAAGGACATCCCTATCTGATTCATTTGGCCCTCTACAATTTGAGTGTGCACAAAATGGATTTACAACAGCTGATTGAGGAAGCTCCTCAGCAAAGCGGGATTTACAGTGATCACCTGCGTAGTTACCTGGCTATTTTTGAGGCAGAGCCTAATTTAGCCCGTACGTTTTATCAAGTAATTGAGCAAGACACGGCTACAGAGCTAGAG
Source organism: Leptolyngbyaceae cyanobacterium MAG.088 (assembly GCA_019634055.1). Classification (GTDB taxonomy): domain Bacteria; phylum Cyanobacteriota; class Cyanobacteriia; order Phormidesmidales; family Phormidesmidaceae; genus Leptothoe. Next base: position 11,030 of record JAHQVZ010000102.1, on the reverse strand, counting down.
CCGATGGCGGCTTATCGGTTAGAGAGTATGGGGCTAGTAACGTTGGTAGGGAATACAGCAACCGCCAGCTGCAATCTTTATAAACGTTACTTTGGGGCTCGTTTGGCGATGGATGCCTAGATGTCGAGTTGGGCAACTGCGCTATCTGATACTTGGGGAGTAGTGAGGGGGCGCAGAGCTTGAATGTGGGCGAACATCTCTTCAGCTGTGTAAGGCTCATATAGATAAGCATCGGCATTGCCTTTGTGCGTCATCCAGTCTGTGCAAATGATGACAGGTAAGTGGCTCAGGACAGGACTAAGCTTGATGCGATCGCATATCGCCTCAGCCGATGTTTTTGCAGAAGACTCAATAATAATTAACTCAGGAGAAATAAAGCTTAGCAGAGGAAGCAACGCTTCATTGCTGTCTACCTGAAATACAGATAGTCCATGCCAGTGCAACAAATCAGCTAGCAGCGTTTGAGATTGATCGGCACTTCCGACAATTGCAATAGCTTTCATACCTTCCTTTATCTCCTATGATTCTGGAAAATCGTGCGGCAATAACAATAGCGACACCGGTACCGTTTTTATAAACGTACCGGTAAAGTTTTCTGAACGAGGGGGCAAAAAACAAAAAAGACAACAGCAGAGCAAAAGCTTTCCGGTAACCTTTGCTCATTGAAAATAGTGATCTTTACTATTGCTATTATTGACCACAGGCCCTAATGCAACTAGCCTGCTGGTCAATAAATAATCTATGGGACTAGCTCGCTATGAAAGCAATTTAAGGGAAAACACGGAAGATCTGTAAGGTGAAAAAAGTAATTTAAAAGAACATTCTAATCGTCTTTCTAGATACCCCCACTACATAGCTGGCGATCCGCATCGGATAAATTGTCTCCGTAGGCGAGGTAATCGTCTAACCAACGACAGCCATCGTCCAATAGCTGCTCAAAGCTACGGGTGTCTTGCCAGTCCCAGAGAATAATTCTACGATCATTGCCGCTAGAAATTAACGTTTGACCATCTGGGCTAAAAGCGACTCCCCAGGTGGAGCCATTGTGGCCATACAAGGTCGTTACCAATGTGCCGTCTTGTCGCCATATGCGTACAGTCCGGTCGTAGCTGCTCGATGCCAAAAGTTTGCCGTCTGGGCTAAAGGCTACACCATGAACCCGGGCTCTATGCCCTTTTAATGTGGCAACAAGCCGCCCTGAAAGCGATGACCAAAGCTTAATGGAATGATCGGCACTGGCAGAGGCGATGAGCTGACTATCTGGGCTAACCGCAACCCCCCAAATGGGAGCGCGGTGACCATGGATACTTTTTTGCAGTTCTCCTTGGCGATTCCAAATTTTAATGGTGCGGTCCCAGCCTGCGGACACCAGATATTGACCATCCGGACTATAGGCAATGCCATAAACCCGATCTCGATGACCCCGTAATGTGCGAAGCAGTTCCCCATTTGGCTGCCAAATTTTAACGGTTTGATCCCAACTGGCGGATGCGATTTCGTCACCTTCTGGGCTAAAGGCCGCTCCCCATACTCGGTCTTGGTGACCCTGCAACGTGTGCAACAGGTTGCCATTTGGCTGCCAAAGTTTTACCGTTTGATCCCAACTGGCGGAGGCTAGGGTTTGGCCATCGGGGCTAAAGGCTACCTGCCAAATCCGGTCAGTGTGCCCCTCTAAGACAGACTTTAGATTGCCTTGCCAGCCCCAAAGACGAATGGTTTTGTCCCAGCTGCCTGCCGCTAGAGTTTGCTGATTGAGGGCTAAGTTGGTGACAGGTCCCTGATAGCCATGGAGCGTTCGCGGGATTTTATCCAGTCGCCATAGTCGCACAGTGGCATCATCACTGCTGGAGGCTAATACTTGGCCATTGGGACTAAAATCTAAGCCCCAGGTGCCAGCATCATGGCCCTTCAAGGTGGTTACCAGGGTGCCGCTACTGGTCCATAGCTTAATGGTGTTATCTAAGCTGGTAGAGGCTAGCTGACGACCATCCGGGCTAAACTTTACCTGCCAAACTCGATCTTGGTGGCCATCTAAGGTGATGATTGGGCTTTCTTCAGGGTCTTCTTCTGTCTCTTGGTTGATGCTGCCATCGGGGTTAAGGGGCCAAAGCTTAATGGTCTTATCATCACTGGTAGAGGCCAGCAGACGGCCGTTAGGGTTAAATGCAATGCCATAAACCGGGGCTTGATGCTCCTTTAACTCGTTTAATAAACGGCCACTTGTGGCTTCCCAAAGCTTAATCGTATGGTCTTCACTGGCGGTTGCTAAAATTAAGCCGTCAGGGCTAATGGCAACTTGACTGACGCTGGCCTTGTGGGCTGGAATATCGAGCAACAATTTGCCAGTTCTATCCCAAAATTTTAGGTGACCATCTTCACTACCGGTTACCAGGGTTTGGCTGTCTAATGAAATATCTATGGCATTTACCCGTCCTTCATGCCCCTTTAGAGTTATGGGGGGGGCTGCTAAGGTAGGAACTGTATTGTCATAACTAATGGGCCAGATCTTTGCGGTGGTGTCAGCACTGGCAGACACGAGATAGTCACTGTCAGGGCTAAATGCCACATCCCAAACAGCATTGGTGTGTCCACTGAGGGTGGTAATTAATTGGCCACTGGCATGCCAAAACTTGAGCGTATTGTCCCAACTGGCAGAGGCTAAATACTGACCATCGGGGCTAAAGGCAACTCCATAGACAGGGGCTCCGTGGCCCCTCAGTTGGTTGGCTTCGGTGATGCTCTGGAGAGTTCGGCGAAGGGTTTGTTCTACCTGTTGTTTAACGCTGGGTTGAGGAACGGGTAATCGTTGTAATTGTTGGGCCGCTCTCACGGCTTCTAATAATGACTGAAGACGATGATTTTGGTTAAACAGAGCGTCAGAATAGTAACTGATAGAAAGGGCTTGATTGTTTTGGTTATCTTGCTGCGTCAGCATGGTTTGGCGAGACTGACGATAGGCAACCATAGCAATACTGGTGATGCTGAGGAATGCTATCCCCATGCCCACAAGTAAAAACCGCTGCAGGGTGACATTGCGTTGTTGGGCTTCCAGCCGAGCTTCGAGTTCTTTAAGGCGCTCAGACTCTAGAGCTTGCTGCACTTCTTGTCGATCGACATCAACGCTGTCTGATAAAAATTTGTAGTCTAAATCGCTAAGTTCTTGATCTTTAGCCCAGGCTTGAGCCTCAACTAAGGATTGTCCTCTCAACAGGCGTGAACGATCTTTTTGACCAGAGTTTACCCAGGCTTCAAAGGCTTGGGAGTAGGGGCGTAAACGGACCAGGTGGTAATCGATCCAGTGGGTATTAAAAACATCTCGGTACAGCTGATTTTGAACGGTTAGCTGACCAGCTTGTTTAATCACTAACCCTGAAAGCAACAGTTCTTCTTGGAGATGATTGTCTTTTCCGGATAGGGTTTTGCCTGACAACAGTTTTTTATAACGTCCTAATAAACGACTGATCAGCTGCGGTCGGGAGAGTAAGCGATCTTGGATGATCCTTAAATGGGGAGGCTCATCTTGTGATTCCCAGTTTTTGATCAATTGAGAACGCACTAATCCATCTATCCAGACTTGTTCTACATAGATTTCAGTGCGAGAAGATAGCTTGGAAACGACTAGCTGGCAAAGCTTTTGGGTTAAAAAAGGTTGGCCATTAGTCCAAGCTAAAATATGGTCTAAGGTTTCAGTGGCATTGGCGACCGTTGGTTTTAACCAGTAGCTAAGGGGCAAGGCTTCGGTCGCGGTAAACCCACTCATTTCTATGGCTGTACCAATATTAAACGGTGTACGGTTGGGGTTTTGACAGAGGTCTGTGGGGGTGGCCACGCCAAACAGAGCAAAGGTCAAACGACGATACTCTGGGCTATCTACTCGTTGGTTATAGCAATAGCGAATTAGGGCAAATAGGTCATCGGCGGTGAAGGGTAATCCTAATACGCTATCGATTTCATCGATAAAAATGACAATGCGTTCAGCCTCAAGCTGTTGCAAAATCACATCCTTCATAAAATGCTCGAGACGCTGAACGGCTGAAAGACTATCTCCCCGTTGCCACCATTGGTGAAAATTTCCGCTTAATTGAAAACTACGCCACAGCTCGGCTGCAATGCCCATGTACCAGGTTTCAGCCGTGACGTTATCGCTGCCTAAGTTGGTTAAATCAATGGCGGCGCAACAGACCCCATCCTGTTCAAGTCGGTATTTAGTTCTTACCCGTAGGCTAGATTTCCCGATTTGTCGTGTGTTAAATACGTAGCAAAATTCTCCTTTTTCTAGACTTTTGTATAGGTGCTCATCAGCCTTGCGTTTGATATAGGTAGGGGCTTGGGCATGGAGACTGCCGCCGACTTGATAAAGGGATGTGGTGGTTGTAACGGTCATGGGGCAGAGAGAGGGGGGGAGGGACCTTCGACAGGCTCAGGGACCGGAGGGAGCCCTTCGACAGGCTTAGGGGCTGGAGGGCGAGATCATTTAAGGGCTAGCTTAGCAATGGGAGGAGTGGCTTTCTGTTTGCGAAAGTTGATGGCTTGCTGTAGCAGTTGCCAGGCTTTGGGTGAGAAGATGGCGGGGATGCCAAAGTTGACGGCACTGGGAAACTGCTTTTGCTTGAGGGCGACGAGCATCCAATGGAGGCTAAGGTATTGGCGAATGGTCTGGAGGGTGGGTAGTTTGTCTTGATGTTTGGGGCTAACGTGCTGGTAAATGCGCTCCTTAATCAAAATATTAGTATCGAGGCGACGCTGTAGGGTGATTTTTTGATCGTAGCCTCCGGGCCATACGGTGCGATAAGTGAGACATTTATTAATGAATATGGCATCCCCATAGTCAGCCACGCGAATCCAGGAGTCAATGTCGTCAAAGCCGGTCATTTTTAGGTCCCAGCCCCCTGATTTGATAAAGGCATCGCGACGGACGGCTACCTGAATGGGGGTGCCAAAGGGAACGACTTCTAAAAACATGCCGTAGTGAATATCTGCCTGGGGAATATAAAACGCTTCACCGGGGCCGGTTATGGGGGTGCGACTTAGTTCTTGACCTTCGTTATTTACTTGGGCAGCCTGGCAAGAGCAAATGACGGCTTCAGGGCATTGCTGAATTGCATTGAGCATTGCTTCGATACAGGTGGCTTCTAGATAGTCATCATCGTCTACGAGTTTGATCCAGGTACCTGTGGCCTGGTCTACGCCTGCATTGACTGCACCAGAGTGGTTAGCATTGGTGGGGTTGCGGTGGTAAAGCACCTGGTCGCCCAGGCTTTTGACATAGTCCTGGGTCCCGTCAGTAGAGGCGTTATCTACTACGATTACCTGACAGGGGATGGTCTGGTTGAGGGCGGTTGCGATCGCACGTTTCAACAGCTCCACCCGGTTATAGGTGGTAATTACAATACTGAATGACAGCGTTTCTGAATCCATAGCCCTAGCCCTTTAAACGCGCTCTTCGCTATTGTGCCAAATCTTAGGCTGGGTCTTTCAAGTTCAAGTAAATTTTTTAGTTTGCTGAGTTTGTTGTACGGGTGCTTGAAGATACCAGAACCATGGCTAATTACTGAAGTTTCTCTATGGGTCGTCAAGAAATATAAGTGACTGGGTTTCCTAAGGTTTTATGAGCATTGATCACTAACCTACGGCCAAACGTAAAAACTCAAGTTCTGGACGTGGACAAGATTTACAATGGGCCGCATTGTCTTACGCTACTTTAGTGTTTTTGTGGGTGTTGCCCTTACCCTGGCAACATTTTGTGGATTAGCGGGTGAACTGTGGTGGCGATTTGAGCTACTGGATCATTTTCGGTGGCAATATTGCTGGCTTTTAGGATTTCCTTTGTTGATGGGGCTGGGGCAACGGCAGCGGTGGAGCCTGATTTGGCTGGTGCCTCTGGCTGTTAACGGTGCTCTGATATTGCCGTTAGCATGGCCCCCTGGGATATTGTTGCAGTCATCTTTTTTACAACCATCTACTGAGCAGTCTGGGCTGACGATTCTTCATGCCAATATTGACCACACTAATGGTCAGCCCACCCAGGCGATTGAGTATGTTAATAGCCAGGTGGCAGACATTGTTTTTTTACAGGAGATTACACCCACCACATTGCCTTTAATTGTGGAGCAGTTAACCAACTATCGTTTAGTGGCAGCTGAACCCAAGACAAACTCCCACGGTAGCGCTATGTTTGTTCCACTGGAGTCTTCTTTGGTGATTGTTCAGAAAAATATTATTCAAGTGCCTAATTATTCTCAGCGTCCATTGTTAACGGTGGATGTCGAATTTGGCGATCGCATGCTTAGTTTGATGAGTGTGCATATTACCCGTCCTGGGACTCCAGGAGCCTCTGCGTTTCAGAACGTTGAATTTCAAGCGGTGGCAGATTGGGCGCAGCGGCAAAGGTTGGCTGGTAAGTCGGTGGTTGTTATTGGAGATTTTAACTCTACACCGTGGTCCCAGCGGATACGTCAAATGTTGATCCGTGGGGGGTTGAGAAATTCTCAACAGGGTTGGGTCTGGCAGATGACCTGGCCTGGTGATCTGCCCGTTTTCTTTCAAATTGCCATTGATCACTGTTTACACAGCCCTGATTTAATGACCCAAAAGCGGTGGACAGGTCCCTATATTGGTTCGGACCATTTGCCCCTGACGGTCAAACTTTCTGGTTAGGGCGGCCCACCTAATACAATTCATATTTTAGAAACTGGCAGGGAATTGAGCCATTGTAAATGGGTATTTTTCTGGCAGTGCGAAGACCAATGCACTTGGTCAATGCTTTGTTGCCGCTCAAAATATAGGCGGTCCATCCTTTAAACCGTTGTTTAAGAATATCGCCCATCTGTTTATAAAACGGAGCCAGGTTTTCTGTGTGGCCAAGGCGTTCGCCATAGGGCGGGTTGCAGATGAGAATGCCACTGTCGGCAGGGGGCTCGATGTCGGCAAAGTCGGTGTAGTTAAATTCGATGTGGTCGCTGACGCTGCTGTAGTCGGCATTGGTGCGGGCCTCGCTCAGGATATCCAGGTCGCGATCGCAGCCGACCACAGGTACTGTTACCTTACTCTTCTGACGGTGCTTCGCTTTTTGTACGATCTTCTGCCATAGGTTTTCATCATAGTCAGGCCAGGTTTGAAAGCCAAAGCCTTGGCTGGTTTCATCCCGAAATAAACCCGGAGCAATGTTTAATGCTTGCAACGTGGCTTCAATGGGCAATGTGCCCGAACCACACATAGGGTCTAGAAAGGCGACATCACCAGACCATTCTGTGAGTTGCACTAGAGCTGCGGCAAGAGACTCTTTTAAAGGGGCTGTACCCATTGCAGGACGATAACCCCGGCGGTGTAGGCTGCTGCCAGAACTGTCTAAACTAACGGTGGCGTTTTGGTCTTTAATGTGGACGTTGACTTGCACATCGGGGAAGTCGGTATCCACATCGGAGCGTTCGCCATGGCGGTCTTGTTGCTGGTCGACGATCGCATTTTTAACTTGCAACGCGGTGAAGTGACTGTGATTAAGCTGCTGATTTTTGCCGGTGGCTTTGACGGCCAGGGTATGGCCAGGGGAAAGGTAGGCGTCCCAGTCGATGCTTTGAATGCCGCGATAGAGAGTGTCGCTGTTGCGGCAGGGCACATGGGCAATGGTGACTAAAATGCGAAAGGGGAGTCTGGCCCAAAGGTTAATGGTGTAAAGGTGTTTGCGATCGCAGCGAAACCCCACCCCGCAAAAGCCAGGTTCCACCCCTTCTGCCCCAAGCTGTTCAAGCTCTTGGGCAGCCAGTTCTTCTAGGCCACGGGCTACAGTTGCAAAGCAGTTAATCATTTTGTTTTTCCCAGACGGCCCTGACCAGACGAATTTCATTATAGTCAAAGGTTTCACCAAGTTCGTCGCGGATGGTCCGCAGAGAGTGAGACCCTACTTTCTCAATGGCTTCAAAAATGGGCACCTGACGTTCTGGTGACACCAGGGCGTTGAGATCCACCTCTTGGCCCATTTCAATTAGCTGGTTTAGATGTTCAATAATCGTACCCAGACGCAAGCCGCGCTCCAGGGCAATTTCCGATGGCGACAGCCCCTGTTGATGGAGCTGATGGGTCATGATGTAGGTGGAGGTTAGTTCGCTAGTGGAGCGGCGAGCCTCTGTTGCTGGGGGAGTCGTAACAATGTTGTTATTTGGCGTCAGATTATGGGACTGACAGAAATTCTGAATTTCTTGGGTAAATGTCTGACCATATTGCTCAAGCTTACGTTTGCCCACACCGGAGATACTGGCAAAGGCGTCGGTAGTAACTGGGCGCTGTTGAGCCATTTGTCTCAGGCTAGCATCGGCAAAGACAATGTAGGGCGGCACCGATTGTTCATCGGCCAGTTGCTTACGTAAACTACGTAGCTGTTCTAACAGCAGGGTTTCATCGGCACTCAGCTGAATGTCACCGCTAGCTTTCGCTGTTTTAGTCGATTCTTCCCGTTTAAAGACGTGGATATTGACCGAAATCTCTTTCTTTAAGACTTGCCAACTGTCTGAGTTAAGCTTGAGCACCGAATAGCCATCGGTGGTTTCAGATAACAGTTCCTGGTGCAGAAGAGACCGACATAGCTGTCGCCACTCGTCTACAGTGTGGTCCTGGCCAATGCCATAGGTGGAGAGCTGATCGTGCCCTAGTTCCATCAGTCGCTTTTTGCGAGACCCCCTGAGCACATCAATAATATGATTCATGCCAAATCGTTCTTGACAGCGGGCCACACAGGAGAGAAATTTTTGGGCTTCAATGGTCCAGTCTTCTAACGGTACGGGGTTGAGACAGTTGTCGCAGTTGTCGCAGTCCCCAGGAAAACTCTCGCCAAAGTAACTGAGCTGAATTTTACGGCGACAGACGGCACTTTCGGCATAGTTAATGACATGGCGTAGCTGCTGGCGGGCGATGCGCTGCTCTTGTTCATCTGGTTTTTGGTTAATCAGGTAATCAACGGTGGCCACATCGGCATAGCTAAAGAAAACAGTGCAGTTGGCCGGGTCTCCATCTCGACCGGCGCGGCCCGATTCCTGGTAGTAGCTTTCAATATTACGGGGCAGATCGTAATGAATGACAAACCGCACATCGGGCTTGTTAATGCCCATGCCAAAGGCAATGGTGGCCACAATAATGCGGACATCATCGCGGATAAACTGTTCCTGGTTTTCCTGTCGTTCCTTGGCACCCAGCCCCGCATGGTAGGGCAGGGCTGAAATGCCATCTTGCTTAAGGCGAAAGGAAATTTCATTCACCCGTTTGCGGCTCAGGCAGTAAATGATGCCCGACCCGGATTGATCTTTGACCAGCTTCAGCAAATGGTCGTAGCTGAGTTTTGTTTTTGGCTTGACGTCGTAATAGAGATTTTGACGGTTAAAGCCTGAGACAAATATCTGTGGATCGTTGAGGCGCAACTGTTGAGCGATGTCTTGCCGCACCCGTTCGGTGGCGGTGGCGGTGAGGGCCATCATCGGCACCTGGGGGAGCTGTTCTTTGATTTGAAACAGCTGGCGATACTCGGGTCGAAAATCATGGCCCCATTCTGAAACGCAATGGGCTTCGTCAATGGCAAAGGCGCTGAGGCCAATGGTTTGCTGTATTTGTTCTAAAAAGGGCCAAAAGCTGGGGTTCATCAGCCGCTCTGGGGCCAGGTACAGCAGTTTGATCTCACCTTTGAGTAGGGCTTGCTCGCGATCGCGCACCTCATTAAAGGTCAAACTACTGTTGATATAGGTGGCGGCAATCCCGTTGTCCTTAAGGCTACGCACCTGATCTTGCATCAGGGCAATTAGGGGGGACACGACGATGGTGACGCCCACCCGCAGTAACGCCGGGAGTTGATAGCACAGGGACTTGCCCCCGCCCGTGGGCATAATCACCAGCACATCACGGTTCTTTAGAACTTGCTCGATGATGGCTCGCTGGTAGTGGCGAAATTCATCGTAGCCAAAGAAGTGCTTGAGTGCAGTTTCTAAGGACGGGAACGAGGCGATGGTGGGTGCAGTGGCCATGGATGCTGAGTATTCATCGGCTATTTATTTTAGTCGTCGCGACGCAAATACTAACGAGGTTTGCTTGACAGTTTGCAATTCTATGGATTTGCAATTCTATGGAATTTATTAGGTTATTTCAGAGAACGAACCACTTTCGAAGACGCTCAATGGTGTCTAGGCCTCATTCCCCCAGTTAGGCCACTTCTGACAAATCCCAATCCTGGGGGCTTTGAGTCTTGTCACACCCAGGATTGGGGGCTAGGGGTAGGGTTGATTCTCTAATCAAAAAATATGTTCACGGGCAAGCGACTGTCAGAGAGGTTCAATGTTGTCCAGGCCCCCAATCCCCCAAACCTGGGGGCTTTGATGTGAAGTTGAAAAAACTCAAATATGAGGAATTACTAGCTTTGGGTATGTTCAGCTGAGTTCTTTTCCTGAAGCCCCCAAAGTAGTTGGGGGTTTGGGGCCTGAATGACCCATACTTTCACTGCTAGTAAGCTGATTTTAGAAATTCTTTAGCAAATAAATCAGCCTTATCCCTTTATAGCCGTGTCTACGTTTTCCTAACTAGGCATACTGGGGTTTCCAAAGATTTGGGAGCCAGAACAACCTTAAACTGCTTTGATAGCTATAGTTATGCTTTAAACAACGTAATTTGCTCGTTTAAGGCTGTAGCCTTAGCCAATAAGCCCCTCTCTAAGTTCTAGCCCCCACCCCATGACCAAGCGGCAGATTTTTATCAGCTATCGCACTACAGAACCAGACTTAAGCCTGGCTGGTGATCTGCACCAGGCGTTGACTACTGCCGGGCACTCCGTATTTATGGCAGCAGAGAGTATTGACTGGGGTGAAAACTGGGTAGACCGCATCGATCAGGAGCTGAAGCGGTGTGATTACTTTGTGCTGCTGCTGTCGGAGCAGTCGGCGACTAGCGATATGGTGGCGGGCGAGGTGCGCACGGCTAAGCGACTGCGGGATCAGCTGGGTAAGCCTGCCATATTGCCGATTCGCCTGAACTTGCCCCTGGATGACCCGCTTAATTAT
>JAHQVZ010000101.1 GCA_019634055.1 Leptolyngbyaceae cyanobacterium MAG.088 | reverse complement strand
GAGATTACGGTGACGCCATAGCTGGGCCATAAACGTCTAAAACCCTATCTGGGTAAGGGTTTTTAAGATTTAGAGAGAGAGTTGCTTGCGGCTTGAAGGGGTGCGCAAAATTGCTGATTTTGGTGCTGGCATCGTACAAAATTGCTGATGCTGGGATATAGACTGGACGACAAATGAGGGTGCTTGGAAATAGGCGATGCGATCGCGCCCATTTTCTTTCGCGATATACAGCGCCTTATCTGCCTTATAGAGCAGGCTGGAGGAGGAATCATCGGACTGTGGAATAACCGTCGCCACCCCAAAACTAGCCGTTACCCATCGACTAATCGCTGAATTAGGATGACGTATCGCCAGAGACGAAATCCCTGCTCCTAACTTTTTAGCGATCTCCACAGCATCCTGCACAGATGTATCAGGTAAAACCGCCACAAATTCTTCACCGCCATAGCGGGCGATCATATCCTGAGGCCGCGTTAAACATTCATCAAAGCTGCGGGCAACTTGTTGTAAACAGACATCACCCTGTAAGTGACCACGACTATCGTTAAACTGTTTAAAATAATCTAGATCAATCATGATTAATGAAATCGGGTTTTGATCTAGACAGGCGTTTATCCACGCTTGTTCAAGATATTCTTCAAAGCCATTGCGATTAGTAATACCCGTGAGTCCGTCGTTGGAAACCAGGGCAGATAGATGCTTTAGTTTCTCTTTAAGAGACTCCAGCTCATGTTTGCAAATGTCAATCTGCTGTTGCAATGCCTGATTAGACCGTGCTAATGCTTGGCTATGTTGCTGTTGTTGCTCAGTTTTTTTAGAACCAGCAATGGCTAAATTAATCGTACTTTTCAGCCAGCTTTGGCTAATATGGCGTTTCACTAAATATGCCTGAGCCCCATGCTGGATCAATTGAGCAGCGACGGCATCGTCGTCAAGATCTGTTAGCACGACGGTCGGTATATAAGGCGCTTTTTCCCGTAGACGTAGTAGAGTGTCTATGCCTTGACTATCGGGCAAGCCTAGGTCTAGCAAAATAACATCAAATTGCTCTTCTGCAAGACGCTGTAGGCCAACAGCCAAAGATTCAACATGGGTTATCCTTAATTTGGATATCTTTTTTTCAGTAGCTAAAAGTACTTTCTTGATTAAAAAGACATCTCCTAAGTTGTCTTCAATCAAAAGAACATTTGAGGACACTGGCTTACAATAATGTTCCCCCGATAAAGATATAGGGTCAGCTGGGCTGAGTACCATGTTCTCAGTCTGCATAAAAACACGCCAACTCTTGGATAAAAAAATATAGTCGCCATCAGACAAGATATGGTCAGTTAATAACCATACTTAAGTCTTTTCGTAGAGCAGCCCTGTAACTATGAAAAGGTAAAGCAAAGAAATCTGTTACATATTCCTTGATGCGGTCTGATAAACAAGCAAGCACCTGTAAATTTACAGTTAAGCCTATATTAAGAAAGCTCTGCTCTGCTTTTACACCGTGTTAACACGGAAAACTCTTGAATACTCAAATAATTTGAATCAAGGTAATTTTTTATTAATTTTTTTGTTTCTTGCTGCTATTTTGTGGTCATGGAGATTGACACCCGCTAGGTTGATGGTTCTCTATTGGTTTTAATTGGCAGTGATATCAGCCACTTTGTCCACATCTAGCACCAGGAGTAACTGATCGTCGAGTTTGTAAGTCCCCTGGATTAAGGTGCGAATTTGCCCTGTCAATGTTTCAGGCGGCAGCTCAAAGTATTTAGGATCGACGTCTAAAACGTCCCCGACGGCATCCACCAGGAGGCTGATCGTATCTTCCCCCACCTGTACCACAACATTTAATGGAGCTTGTGTGTTGGGTCTTTTAGGCATAGCCAGGCGTTGCCTTAAATCAATCGCCGTGACGATTTGGCCCCGCAAGTTAATCAGTCCACCCACTTCTGATGGGGCTAGGGGAACGTGGGTCATTTCGTGATAGCGAATAATTTCCTGTACTTTTTCGACGGTGACCCCAAAGAAAAGTCGGTTTAGAAAAAAGGTGCAAAACTGTTGCGCGTCAGCCATGACATCTCACTCTCGTATAAAAATCGTTAACTGGCCGTTTGTAATAATGCGGGCGCACCAGCACGGATAATGGCATTCACGTCAATCAGCTCGGTAATTCGATTCTGAATGACTGCAGAATATTGAATTTCTGGCTGGGACGCTGTGCCTTTAATTAATATTTGTTCCTCGACAATATCGATAATATTTTCCACGACCAAACCAATATGATTGTGTTCATCCACAGACACCACCACCATGGCGATGGTCTCGTCTGTTGTCATCGGTGGTGGTGATGACTCAGGCTGATTAGCCAGAACAGATGATAAATAGATCAACGGTAAAATTTGTTCTCGATACTGAATCACATGTTTATGGTAAGTTCCCTCCACTTTACTGCTAGAGATTTTTTCCAATCGAGTGACCTGGTCTAAGGGTAATGCCATATGACGTCCATTGGGTCCCTCAAATAAGAGCAGCATTTGGCGCTCAATATCTGTTTGTGTTTGAGATAATCCTTCTGCCAAGAGAGATGCTTCTTGTGCGTCTGAAATTACGTGGGCTCTTTGGGCTAGTCCCTGAACATCTAGAATCAGTGCAACTTGACCGTCCCCCATAATGGTTGCTCCGGCAAAGCAAGAAAGCCCCTTTAGTTGTTTGCCCAACGGTTTGACCACTATTTCCTGGGTGTCATTAATTGCATCTACTAATAACCCAAAGGGTTTATCCGTTGCTTGAAGTACCAAAATATTGAGAACGTCTATTTCATCTTCATCCGTGCTCTCTTGCAATGCAGATGTGGCCTCTTCCATGTCTGTTAGAGCAGAGGGTAGGGTATAGTCTGGCTCAGATTTTTTTTGTTTTGTGTCTAGCTGTAGTTCCTGATTTAAGTACACCAATGGGAGTAATTTGCCCCGTAAGCGATAGACGGGAGCACCATGGACCATTTCAACCCCGCGTTTAGCTTGATCACCCTCCAGGCGTACCAGCTCAATCAAACTGACTTGGGGAATGGCATAGCGTTCTCCACCGCTAGAGACAATCAATGTGGGAATAATGGCCAGCGTTAGCGGGATTTTGAGCTTAAACGATGTGCCCTGCCCTGGCTGACTAGAGACATCAATGCTGCCACCAATTCTGTCAATATTGGTTTGGACCACGTCCATGCCTACACCTCGACCAGACAGATTGGTGACTTGTTCAGCCGTAGATAGCCCTGGTGAGAAGATTAAGTTGAGGGTTTCTTGTTCACTCATACGAGCTGCTTGTTCAGTGGTAATCAAGCCTCGCTGTAGTGCTTTTATCTTGATTTGCCCAGCATCGATGCCCTTACCATTATCTGCGATTTCAATATTGACATAGCCACTTTCGTGAAAAGCGCGTAAAAATAACTTGCCAACTTCAGGCTTTCCTGCTAATAAACGTTCTGAGGGTATTTCAATGCCATGATCGACACAGTTACGCACAAGGTGGGTGAGGGGATCTGCGATCGCTTCTATCAAGGTTTTATCCAGTTCAGTCTCTTCCCCTTCCATCTCTAGCTGCACTTGCTTGTCGAGGGATAAACTCAGATCCCGCACCACCCGAGGAAATTTACTCCAAATATTGCGGATCGGCTGCATCCGGGTTTGCATGATGCCTTCTTGCAACTCTGTGGTAACAATATTTAGCCGTTGTGATGTATCGATAAGAGACTTATTTTCTTGATTATTGGCATATTCCAAAATCTGATTACGACACAGCACCAACTCACCCACCAGATTCATGAGTTTATCCAGCAGGACCACATCGACCCGAATGTTGCGATTACTGATGCTAGTCGCAGACGATGTGATCAAAGCAGGCTCATTATCGTCTAGTTCCTCTGCTGTCTCTACTGCTAGGGGCGTTGTTAGCTCAGACCCTACGGTTGTTCCTGCTTGTAATTGTTCTAATCGCTCAAGCAATGAGGTATAGTCGCTATCGCCTTCAGTACCTGTGGTTTCTAATGTAGCTAGAATCTGCTGAATAGCGTCCACAACCTGAAGCAAAGCCGTGGTGATTGCTGGCGTAATGATAAGATGCCTATCTCTTAATCGACTGAGTAAATTTTCCCCTGCATGGGCGACCGATTGCAGTATTTCAAACCCCAGAAAGCCGCAATTTCCCTTCAGGGTATGAAGCGCACGATATATGCGATTCATGACATCAGCACTGTCTGTCTCTTGCTCCAAAGCCACCAGATCGACCTCGATCTGGTTCAAATTTTCATTGCTTTCTAACAGAAATGCCTTGAGGTCTTCATCGAGTTCCATAGCTGAACCTAAGCCCTGCTCATTTCTAAGTTTTCTTACTTATATCTATCCATACCATCAAATTTCAAGGTTGATGCAAAATTTAGTTGGCTATGTAGCAACAATGGAGGCAATTTACGGGTAAACACGGAGAAAGGAGAGCTAGGTGTTTAAAGATAAGGAGTTTGATTCGAGATCTTGTTCAAGCGAGGTAATCATTCTTCCCCTTCCTCGCAGGCTCCAATACTTACCCAGCTAGTGGAACCATCTTGCCAAATCTCTTTTTTCCAGATTGGTGCATTGTGTTTGAGGGTATCGATAGCATATTTGCAAGCAGCAAATGCTTCTGACCGATGAGGGCAACCAACCGCAACCAGCACACTGATGTCTCCTACTGTTAGCTTGCCGGTGCGATGGTGAATCACCACATGGGTGACATCAGTCCACTGTTTACGAATTTCTGCAGCAGTTTGTTTAAAGACAGCAACGGCCATCGGTTCATAGGCCTGATAGTCTAAGGCAACAACAGCTTTGCCATCGGTGTTGTTGCGCACCATGCCACTCATCACAACAATGGCACCATTGGCTGCGTCATCGGCTAGGCGATAAACCTCATCCAGCGATAAGGGTGCAAATGAGATCGCAAAATTATCAGCCTCAATCGTTTGGGGCTGAACGTCGAGTTTAAGGGGCAGGTCAACGGCCATGGCTGTGCGTAGTACAAGACAGGTGTGAAGAAGCAGATGTTAAGAAGTGACGTTATTTATTGTAGATAGTCCGTCAAGAGTTGCGAAACATCATAATCTTGGTGCTTTGAGCAACTCTGAGGGAAAATTGACTGAAACATAGATTAACTGAAACGTAGATTAATAGTCTGTTAATGCTGGACCATCAAGGATCGCGATCGCAACCATCATGAGTTCTGGAATTTTCGCTGTAGCCAATATTGGTAAATATCGTCTTTACGTCGGTGAAACCCATCAGCTTAAGGGCCGTTGGGCCAAAATGATGATGATGTTTGTCCAAGGGACATTTCCCTCAAAAGAAATACAGCGGGCCTGGCAAGAATCGAGCAAAGAACGGCGTTTTACTTTTCATACAGCCAAACAAATTTCTGAAGATACCAGCCTATTTGGTTATCGTCAGTTTTTGAAGGATACGGGCTCTGACGAATCCTAGGGAACGACTACTGCATGCCACCAATTAAATAAAGCAGGGCCATCCGCGTAGCAACACCACTGGTCACCTGCATGGGCACCAGACTCAGGTGCGGATCATCCATCAGGTCTGACGTCAGCTCAACACCACGATTGGTGGGGCCAGGATGCATTATTTTGACGGTGGGTTTGCACGCGTTTAAGCGTTCACGGGTAATCCCAAACTGCTGATGATATTCTCGCAGGCTAGGTAAAAGGTGCTCACTCATACGTTCATGCTGTAGGCGTAATGCCATAACGAAATCAGCATTCTCCAAGGCGGGGGCTAACTGCCAATGGAGATAAAGGTTGCCCATGCTTTCATCGGTTTTTCCTGTTTTAGGCGGTTGGCTAAAGGCCTCTAAAAAATGCTTAGGGAGTAGTGTGGGCGGAGCCACTAGATGTACGTCTGCACCACAGGTCGTCAGGCTCCAAATATTAGAGCGAGCCACACGGGAATGCAAAATATCGCCAACAATGACTACTTTTTTTCCCTTTAATAGACTGATATTGGGATTGGTTTTATCGAGACTGCTGCAGATAGTAAACAAATCAAGTAATGCCTGGGACGGATGCGCATGTTGACCGTCACCGGCATTGAGAATGCCCACGCCTGAGTTAATACGGTCCATCTCTTGGGCAATGATCGTAGGCACGCCTGCTTGTTGGTGGCGAATTACCATCAGGTTAGTGCCCATGGCTAAATAGGTCTTGGCTGTATCTAAAATTGTTTCTCCTTTTTTAAGGGATGAGTTACTGGGTGAAAAATTAAGGATATCTGCAGATAATCGCTTAGCCGCTAGCTCAAAACTGCTTCGGGTGCGGGTAGATGGTTCAAAGAAAAGATTGGTGATCACCTGCC
The DNA here is from genome assembly GCA_019634055.1 of Leptolyngbyaceae cyanobacterium MAG.088. GTDB lineage: Bacteria > Cyanobacteriota > Cyanobacteriia > Phormidesmidales > Phormidesmidaceae > Leptothoe. Next base: position 22,277 of record JAHQVZ010000101.1, on the reverse strand, counting down.
CCTGCAGAGCTGGTACCTTTTTGGTGCGACGGGAAAGGACTTCACGAAAACTCGTCGCTGTTTGCAAGATGGTTTGATAGTCGTTGGTGGTGAAGTCTTCTAGCGAAATGATGTGGCGACGACTCCAGGTATTGTCGGCCATAGACAGACCAAAGTGTAGTGGTGGACTGGATAAAGCTTATCCAATGTCTAACGTTACTTAAATATGGTTTGGTTTTATCAAACTGTCACACTTTCGCGACAGATCATAGCTCTAGTTTGTAGGATATGAGCAAACGCTTTATTTAGTATTTCGTTCGATGGTTCGGTTCCCAAAGGTATTCTTAGGTTTATTTGTGGCTGTAGGGCTAACCATTGTTAGCTGTAATGGTCAAGTTCCTACCGATGTGGTGGAAGATCCGACGGTGACACTTGAGGAAGAGCCCACCCCATCTCCGGATAAGCTGACAACTAATAATGAACCGGCTGATGTAGATGAGCCTAAAGTAGACGCTCAGCCTGATGGACCTGTTGCAGACAAGGATATGGTGTCTGTTTCCATCTATGTCATGGATGATAGCTGCAGTAATTTCACCGCTGAATCAGTTAAAGTACCTGCTGATCAAGCTATCACTGAGGCGGTGGGAGAGGTCCTTGATCGGCATGATTTCGAGGCATTTAAGCTATCGGGCTATCGGGTCAACGTTGAAGATAGTAAAGCGATTGTTGACCTACGGTTGGCCGAAGATTCTCAGCGTCAGTTTCTGTCGTTATCTAGTTGTGAACAGCAAGGTTTATTTGGCGGGCTAGAAGAAACCCTCCTGCAAAATTCTGATTGGCAAGTAAACCAAGTGGAGTTTACTAACCGTGGCAAGGAGATCGTGTTATAGCCATTTGAGCAATATTCTATGGTTTAGAAACGCTGGGATGGCCTTTGAGATACCAGCGCCAGGGGTGTTCAGTGGCTTTAGAAATACCGATTCGGGTAGTTTGAATGAGGCTATAGTGACCCTGTTCAAGTTTTTTTTGAACTACATGGGGGCGGTGCTCAACCCATAGTTGATTTTTGGGAGTTAGGGCAAGGCCATTGTGTTGACGGTCGATAGCCAGGGTGCGGCATAGTTTCCCAGGGCCAGCTGCGATTCGTTTTCCTTGTTTTTTATATTTGTTATCCAGTCCTTGGGGGAGCTGGTTGAGTTCGATCGCGCGGATCAAAACGGCGCTGCCGATGTTGAGGGCCTCGGTGACGATGTTAAAACAGTGGTACATTCCGTAAATAAAATAAACATAGCTATGGCCCGGTGGTCCAAACATGGCGGCATTGCTGGGGGTTTTGCCGCGATAGGCATGGCAGGCTGGGTCGTCAGGGCAATAGGCTTCGGTTTCAACAATCAAACCACATAGGGTCTCGCCATGGAGCTGACGGACAAGGGTGCAACCGATCAGGTCAGGGGCAACGTGGAGAGGGTTGCGATCGCACCATTCAGCAGAAATTATCGGCGGCACAGACACAGAATGTTGCAGTTGATAACAGTCATAGGCACTATGATTGCATTCCTGAGTGAACTTGCTACGATCAACAAATAATCGATTGGTAAAGTAATTCAATTACCAAACCAAATCATTCGACCCTAGAAAACTCGACTAAGGAACCAACTTCTGTGGATATTAAAGCGATTTTGCCAGTCTTAGCCATTGTTTTCTCGGCAGCGTGCCTGTTTTTTGGCACCCAAAATGGTTTTTATGACTCTGATGATTACCATGGAAATGGTTCTGCCCACTAATTCGAATCTTGGGGCTGTTATTTCCTTGGAAGGGGCTAGCCTGACTGAATGAGGGCCGTTTTGCCACCGCTGGGATCACCTGCTGTTGCCGATGGCAATACTGTCGTCTGCTATCCCTATGGTGTTGGTCATGGACGCGAAGGGCTCAGTATAGGACTGACCATTGGTCGCCATCGTGTTCTATTGGACTGTGGTTTAGAAGATTTAACCCCCCTCGGCGATAGCTTGCCGCCAGATATTGTCTTTTGCAGTCATGCTCATTTTGAGCATAAGCGTAGCTTGCATCAGCTCAAGCAGCGTTGGCCTCAAGTCCCCATTTACGCCACGGCCGCAACAGCCTCCCTACTGGCAGATCAGCGCTTAACTGAGCATATTCAGGTTTTACCCTGGCGTATGCCCGTTGAGGTGGCCCCAAGTTTAATGCTTGAGCTATGGCCAGCGGGTCATTTGCCAGGGGCAGCCTGTGCCTTGTTTACTTACACCCACGACGGGCGTAAGTATAAAATTTTTTACACTGGAGATTGTTGTCTTTCCAGTACGCGTTTGGTGGATGGTTTGCCACTGGCCGCTTTGCGGGGATTAAACCCCGATGTACTGATTGTTGAGGGCAGTCTGGGGGCAGCCACCTACCCAAATCGTCGACAGCAAGAAAATCAGCTAATAGAGCGATTGCGCTCTCATCTAGACCAGGCTCGATGCATCGTCTTTCCTGTGCCGTTGCTAGGCCTGGGGCAAGAGTTACTCATGCTTTGGCGCAGTCACTACCACTTTACGGGGCAGCCGTTAACGATTTGGGTTGACCCAGCCCTAGCCCGTAGCTGTGATGCCTATGTCGATCTTTTGGCTCAGCAGCCTGATGCCTTTCCCCGGAATGTGCAAAATTTTGCCCAGCACCAGGCAATTTTTTGGGATGACCGCATCAGCCCTACCATTAAACGTTTGCCTGCCATGGGGCTACAAACGGAGGAATTCGAGACACCGGCTATAGTATTAGTGCATCCAGCCACCCCAGTGTCGCTCTACTGCCAAGGCCATCGAGGCCCTTGGAGTGTCTTTTTGCCAGAGCAAGCAGATCTAAGCTATTGGCAAACGGAGCTTCATACCTACGGTCCTATCTACGATTGGTTGGATAGTTTTAAGAATGCTACGCCATCAGAGACTGTCCAACTAGAAACCTATCAGCTTTACGGTCACTGTGATGGCGACAGTACCACGCAGCTGATTCATAACTTGCGACCACGCCATGTGGTGTTGGTTCATGGGACATTAGATCACCTGAGTGCCCTGGCAAATGTAGAATCGCTCCAAAGTCGTTATCAGCTGCATATTCCTCTGCCGGGTAATGCCTTATCGTTTTTTTTAGACACTCAGTTTGCCTCTCCACCCCCACCCCGTGAACTTACCTTTGAGGGCACCGTAACCGACTCTCAAGATCACGTCTCTATGCAGCTACCGTCTACCCTTACGGCTGATGCTCGCTGGCAAAGCTTTGCAGAAACCGGCATTATCGAAGCGCGCTGGCAGGGAGATAATTTAGTACTGCGAGGTATAGATCCGGCAGAACTTGTCGAGATTGCCAATCGATTAGCGCCGGATCGAGTGGCCTGTGATAACTGCCAGTTTTATCAACAACGCAGCTGCCAGCAACCTCGATCGCCCCTATTTGGCCGGTTAGTAGCAAGCGATGGCCATTGCCCAGAATTCATGACTCGGTAGGGGCACTGCATGCAGTGCCCCTACCGTTCAGACCAGAATCAGAATCATGGCCTACATGAGGTATGGCCTACATGAGGCATGGCCTGCCCCTACTCGTGGATTTGTTCAGAGGTGGGGCAATCATCGGCAATGGCAATTTCTGTATCCCCTTTAGGCACAGTGGCTAACTTTTGTTGGATAGAGCCAATGCTTTCCAGTCGTACCATTTCTTCCCAGGCACAGCGTTCATCTTCTTCTTCCGTTTCGTAGCGTAAGGTTACGAGATCGCCTTCAATATTGAGAATCTTGGCGCGCTCAATCCAGCGGTGTTGATCTCTTAAAAACACCCATACCTCACGACCGTCGCAGGAAAGTTGGTATATCTTGCGATGTAGCATAAAATCTACCCGTTATCTAGGCGGCTACTGCGGTACTAAACCACACTTTAAATACAGCTTAAGGTAGGAGAATGAAGTTTGACCACCCTGATAAACCATGTCTAAGTATTGAGGCGCAAATAAATTGCTTCATTATGACCCCAAAAGCATGTAAGCCAATGCATGGGTGATCCAGATGTCGGAAGGTATAAAATCGGCGATCCCCAGCAAAAATGGGGTTTGGTTAGTAGACAATAAATTATGAGACTACATCTATGTACATGGCCTGAGGTAGACGATTACCTGTCGCGATCTCAAGGCATTATTTTTCCCATTGGTTCTACTGAACAGCACGGTCCTACAGGGTTAATTGGCACCGATGCCATCTGTGCAGAGACCATTGCCACAGGTGTGGGCGATCAAACAGGGGCCTTAATTGGCCCTACCATCAACGTCGGCATGGCCCTGCATCACACGGCCTTTTCAGGGAGTATCAGCCTACGCCCCAGCACTCTGATTGCCTTGATCGAAGATTATATTAAGCCCCTAGCACGAGCTGGATTTACTCGGTTTTACTTTATCAATGGCCATGGCGGTAATATGGCCACCTTGAAAGCCGCCTTTTCTGAAACCTATGCCACGTTGGCAGATCTCAATATTGCTGGGGCTGATCAGGTGCGTTGTAAACTAGCCAACTGGTTTATGTGTCGGTCTGTGTATGCTTTAGCCAAAGAGCTATATGGCGATCAAGAAGGCTCCCACGCCACACCTAGCGAAGTGGCCCTGACTCAATATGTGTATCCTGATTTCATTAAGTCAGCCCCGTTAGACCCTCAGGTTGCCCCCTCGGGACATCGCATCTATGGCGCTGATGATTTTCGTCGGTTTTACACCGATGGCCGCATGGGTTCGAATCCCGATCTCGCTACTCCAGAGCATGGCAAGCAATTTTACGAAGCTGCCGTTAAAGAAATGAGTAACGATTACCTACAGTTTCTAGGCAATTAGTTGGAGGGGCTAATTGTGTAGAGCCGTTCTATAGAACGGCTCTACACAATAGGAAATAGTTCATTAGCTCCCTAAGATCTTAGGCACCTTAAAAAAGTCATCTTCACGGTCAGGGGAAATACCTAAAATGGATTCCCTATCTTCAAACGGCTCCAATGCGTCTTGCCGAGTAATATTGCTCAGCTCAATTGCACGGGTCGTCGGTTCAATATTTTCGGTGTTCAGCTCGCTTAACTGCTCGACGTAGCCCAAAATACCGTTCAGCTGCTCTGTGAACTGTTGCTCTTCTGCGTCAGTTAGCTCTAAACGAGCCAATAGCGCCACCTTGCGAACCTGTTCTAAATCAATCATAGGGGTATGGACAAAAACGACGCTCTAGAAGAATACATCCGCAGGCATCCGGCCTGTATTTTTTAACCAGTTTTGGGCCTCAATATAGTTATTGGGGGCCATTCTTAATGCTTCTAGCCAGTAGGTAGCTGCTTGATCATACAAGCCTTCAGCGGTTTGGTTATCCCCGTCGGCTTCGGCTTGCTCTCCTCGATAATGATGGATCACGGCGGTGTTATTTAATGCCTGGGGCATGCGTGGGTTTAGTTCCATCGCTGCTGCATATTTTTCTAAGGCTGCATCATGGTCACCATTGCTGGCGTGGATTAGCCCCATATTGTAAAGAATGAAACTTTTATCGTAGGGATCTTCTTCAAGTTCCAGAGCCACATTGTAATTGTCTAATGCTTCGGCATACTCACCATCGGCTTGGGCAGACATACCGTCACGGTAATAGGCAAACGCTTCTTTGGCCTGCTTCTTGGTTGGCAGCATCTTTAAGATCATATCGGCCATGACCGTAAAAGATTTGTCGATGAAATTATCGTTACGCTGAGTTCTAGGCATGGCAGGGCTAGTCAGTAAAAGTGCCAAAGTTACATTCTAGTGTAACGTTGCCCCAACCTTAAGAACGTAGCCTTGGTCTGTAACAACCTCATATTCAAGGTTTAATCTGCATTGTCTGATACGACCAAACAACCATCTAGAAACGTAATTAATTCGGCCACCGTGTCAAAACTGGTTTCATCAAAACAGTCGCTAATATCTATGCCAAAGTGGTTCTTGACGTCGTTACAAAAGCTAACTGACCAATCAAACCAGCACACCATGGGAAATTGTAAGTCATCGACTAAACGGTCATGGGGTCTGACTCGGTTAAATTCAATCCCAGAATAAGCTTCTAGTGAGTGATAGATAAACAGCAGTGTTTGGGGTTGAGATTGCGTAATTTGACGACACTCGTCACACCAAGCCTTGGCTGATAAGGGAGGCCGTTGTTGTTGTAAGGAGTCGTTAACTTGCTGGCGGATGGATAAATCAGGGCTCATATCCCTATGGGTTTCTACGCTACGAATGTAGTTATTAACCTTTCGCCACTGTTGCCACATAAATTTTTGTTTAACCCGCAACCCAGAACCGTCGTTTAATGTTGGCACCTTAATCATCCTGATGTATGACAATGCCTAGGGCCAACGCTATGTTAACTTGCTAACCGCTAGCTAATGCGGGCTGTGCAATTCAGTCTGGTAATAAGCACTGTTCGGTTGTGTGTTTATTATTCCCGATACCCCTCGCGTAATTACGGTATATCTGGAAAGGCGCACTCATTAACTGCTCACGTTGTATGGGTCCAAAAACAATACGAGCATGCAGCTTTAACACATATAGCTGCTCTATACCTGTTGTTGCCATATAGTTGGTCATTCAGTGGGTGTATCTGGGCTATGACCACTGTTTCTCTGCATTGACATAGCCGTTCGCTATGTATAGCCGCTCTTAATAAATAGCGAACGGCTATTTATTAAGAGACCAAACTAACTAATGTTGTGGCCCGATGTTCTAGATAGGTTTGCATGTGCTGGGCACTCATGGGTTTACCAATCAGATAACCCTGGGCAAAATCGCATTGATAGTTTTCCAGTAGAGACTGTTCTTCAATGGTTTCCACACCTTCTGCGATAATGCAAAGCCCTAAATCGTGTCCCATATGGATCGCTGATTTAAGAATTATCTGGTTTTTAGGAGAGGTGGTGACGCCTCTCACAAAGCAGTTATCAATTTTTAGGGTATCGATGGGCAAGTTTTGCAAGTAGCTAAGGGATGAGTAACCGGTGCCAAAATCATCTACAGCTAGCTGAATGCCTAAGGCTTTGAGTTCATTCAATGTCTGCACAGCGGCATTGGCATCCTGAATCAGCGATGTTTCGGTAATTTCTAGTTCTAATAAGCTGGGAGATAGGCCACTTGCTTGCAAGGTTTTTGCCACTTGTTGGGTTAAGTTGCCTTGATTAAATTGGACGCTAGATAGGTTGACTGACATATGACGTAGGCCCAGATTCATATCTTGCCATTGCCGTGCCTGACGGCAGGCCGTTTCGAGCACCCACTGCCCGATGGAAATAATCAGTCCTGTTTCTTCTGCCAGTGGGATAAAGAGAGCTGGCGAAATGGTGCCTGCCTGGGGGTGGTGCCAGCGGATGAGGGCTTCAGCTCCCTCAATTTGGCCAGTGCGAAGGTTCAGCTGGGGCTGATAATATACTTCAAACTCGTCACGTTCCAGGGCATACCGTAGCCAGGTTTCTAACCGAATTTGATATTCGGTCGCAACGGTCATGTCGGACTTATAAAATTGGCAATAGTTGCTTTTTTGACGTTTGGCATATTCCAGCGCTGCGTCGGCCTGACGCATCAGCACCGATAGCTTTTGACTGTTATCTGGATACATGGCTACACCGACGCTAGCGGTCAGAAATACTTCGTGGCCAGGTACTGAGAATGGCCGACTGAGGGCATCCATCAGTTCTGTTGCGACGGTTCTTACTGCACCCAGGTGTGCCATATTGCCAATGGCGATGGCGAATTGGTTACCTGTGAGGCGGGCTAGGGTGGTATTTGCAGGTAGGCAGGCCTGCAGGCGATGACTGGCAGATTGTAAGAGATTATCACCAGCTGGATAACCCAAAATATTGTTGATTTGCCTGAGACGATCCAAACTTAAAGAAAATAAGGCGATAGGTTGGGTGGATGTTTTTATCAGCTGGTTAAAGCGCTGTGCGAATAGGAGATGATTTGGCAGCTTGGTAAGGCTGTCGTAATAGGACAGGCGATTGAGGTTCTCGGCTGCCAGGCGTAAATGGTTGAGGTAGTGATTGCTAATCGCTTCTTGATTTTTCAGGCGAGCTGCGATCGCAGCTATCAACATATCATCAGAAAAAGGTTGCAACAGGCAGTCATCCGCTCCTAACTGCATCGTTTGTCGCAAATGTCGATGGTCATACAGCGAGCTTAACAATATAAACGGTGTCACGACTAAGTAAGAGTCGCTCCGCATTTGTTTCAACACATGATGACCATTACAGTCGCTCAACTCCCAATCACAGACCACGAGATGTGGGTTGAGGCGGCGAGCTAGGGCTATGCCATGGGTGCCTGTTTCTGCTTGTTCGACACTGTAACCCGCGTCTGTAATCATCTCTGCGGTTGTCGACAGTTGTGCTTTCGATGACCCTATTATTAAAATCTTTTGCATAGATACCATGTGGCAACCCTCACCAAGGGCAGGGCAACGGTTGACACCTTGGATAGCCCTTGGCAAACTGCTTGACCTGACATTTGATGATTTTCACAGTTGCTTTAGAATTCCCGCAGCAGACTGGGATCAATCGATAGTTAGAGTGGTCTTTCAGCGGAAAGAGGACCTATCGAATCGGTTAGGTTAGTCAATGCAGTGGATATCCCTGTAGGTCTTTAGTGCTAATCGCTCAATCGATGACCCAACCCAAATTTTGAGTCTTGACGCTGCCCTAACGTCCGATAAACAGCTTGCTTTTTCAATCTGGCTTAGCGCTTAGAGGGCAAATTTTTCAAGAGTTTGGGCAAAAGGAGGATAGGAGACGGCGGCGGCTTCGGCTTGGTGAATTGAGGTGGAACCAGATGCCCTTAGGGCTGCGATCGCTAAACTCATGGCGATGCGGTGGTCGGTAAAGCTATCGACATCAGTGCCAGTGAGGGTAGCGCCCCCTTGAATCTCTAGTCCATCGGGCAGTTCAGTAACCGATGCACCTAGTCGATTTAGCTGGCTAGCGGTGACAGCAATGCGATCGCTTTCTTTAACGCGTAGTTCTGCGGCATCCTGAATCCGCGTAGTGCCCTCTGCAAAGAGCGCGGCTACCGCCAGAATGGGGACTTCATCAATCAACCGAGGAATCAAACTACCGCCAATGGTGCAGGCTTTTAGATGGCTGGTCCGTACGCGAATGTCGGCTACGGGTTCGCCAGTCACCTCGCGAGAATTCTCCAGGGTAATATCGGCGTTCATCTCTTGTAGTGCTTCTAAAATGCCTGTACGGGTAGGGTTGATGCCGACATTTTCAATCACGAGATCGGAGCCGGGTACGATGGCGGCTGCCACCATCCAATAGGCTGCAGAACTAATGTCACCGGGAACGATCACGGTTTGGCCCTGGAGTTGGCTGGGACCATGCAGCGTGACTCGACAAGCCTGACGATCAACGGTGAGGTTCGCACCAAAGGCGCTCAGCATGCGTTCGCTATGGTCTCGTGACAGGCTGGGTTCGGTGACAGTTGTATCCCCATCTATCGATAAACCGGCGAGTAAAATACAGGATTTTACCTGAGCTGAGGCAATGGGGGATTGATAGTGAATAGGAGATAACGCTTGACCTCGAATGGCCAGGGGAGCAAGCTGGTTATTATTGCGGCCCCAAATTTTGGCCCCCATGGATGTCAACGGTTTGATTACGCGTGCCATGGGGCGCGTAATCAACGAGCTATCTCCTGTGACGACAAAGAATCGGTCGGGGTGCGAGGCCAGCAAACCCAGCATTAGTCGTAGGGTAGTGCCTGAATTTCCGGCATCCAGCACGGTCGTAGGTTCCTGTAGTTGCCCCACCCCCAGCCCTGTGACTGTGACCCACTCAGCCTCAAGATCAGAAATCTTGGCTCCCATGGCCCGAAAACACGCCGCCGTGCTGCGGGGGTCTTCTCCTAGAAGCAGCCCTTTGATACGGGTTTCGCCACTGGCTAACGCCCCCAGCATTAAAGACCGATGGGAAATAGATTTATCGCCAGGCACCTGCAGCCGTCCCTGTAGCCCTTTACCACTGGCTGTAATCGTCCAAGTCTGACGAGCAGATGTATCAGTTTTAATCAGCAGAGTGGAGGTCACCATAGCAATAGAGTCAGCAAGCAGCGCTTCTGATTCTATCGTGAGGCGCTACTCTGCAGCAGGTGCTTCGGCTGGGCCTGCATCATCACCTACGGGAACTTCAGCACCACAATAGGTATTGATGTCATTGACCAGGGTGGATTCATCCTGAGACAGGGTTTGCAGATTAGTGAAGGCCGTATTTGCCTTGCCTTGAAACTCTTCTAATACATTGCTTAAATCAGCTTCTGATTGGGCATCAGCCACTAGTTGCATGGCTTCACCGGCCACATTTAATTCTTTGGCAGAGCCAGAAATAATATCAGCGTAGCCGTTACGATATTGGGATAACTGTTCATCAGCTAATTCCAATTCATTGAGGCTGGTGACCATGCCATCGATACTACCAACCACGTTGTCTACTGCACTAATATATTGGGTGGCAGCCGTTTGAATATCTCCGAGACTTTCGGCCCCTTGGGCCTGTTGAGTAAAGCTATCGATTTCGGTTTCAAACTCATCTTTAAACACCTGAGCTTGGTTAATGACATCAGCAAACTCATTGCACTGAGCCACCGTTGAAGGGCCACAGCTGACGAGTGTTAGGGCCACTAACCCTACTGGCAAAATTGAGCGTGAAAGGTGCATGAGTTGGTTTCCGTTATGGTCACTAAGGCATTAACGTTGAAATTAATGGTTAATGCGAAACAGTAATCTCTTTTACAATCTACCCGGCCATGTAGTAAATACGTTCAAGTGGAACCAGACCTGTCAGGAATTCCCAAAAACCTATGAAAAAACTTGATTTTACGGACAAAGTAACTCATCTAGAATAGATTAAACTTGATAAATCTTTAACTGGCTTGGTTGTGCCTTTATGAGTATCCGTATTGCGCAATATCGTCAGACAATTCCAGCCCTACAAAACAAAAACTATTTCAACTACGGTGGTCAAGGGCCGATGGTCGTTGATGCTCTGGAGGCTATTCAATCGGCTCATCAGACAATTCAAACCCAGGGCCCCTTTGGTAGTGCGGTTAATCAATGGATGCAGGCGGAGGGGGTAAAAACACGGCAAGTGTTAGCGGCAGATTTAGGGGTGTCGCCTCAGACGATTTCTTTAACAGAGGATGTCACTGTCGGTTGCAATATTGCACTGTGGGGCATTAGCTGGCGTAGCGGCGATCATATTCTTTTGTCTGACTGTGAGCATCCTGGCATTTTTGCCACAGTGGATGAATTGCAACGGCGATATGGGTTAAACGTGAGTGTTTTTCCCCATTTGAGTCAGCTCAATGCGGCTGATCCTGTGGCAACTATTCAGGCCCATTTACGCCCCAGCACCCGTTTGGTCGTAGCCAGTCATATTTTTTGGAATACTGGCCAGGTGATGCCAATAACAGAAATTTGTCGGCTTTGTCATGAGCGGTCTCAACCTGTGCGTGTACTCTCAGATGCCGCTCAGTCTGTGGGGATGTTGCCGCTTAAACTGGCGGAGACGGGGGTCGATTTTTATGCCTTTACAGGGCACAAATGGTACGGCGGGCCAGCTGGATTGGGTGGGCTTTATATCAGTCCTGAGGCGATGGCTGAGTTGAATCCTACATTTATTGGCTGGCGTGGTATTACCATCGATAAACAGGGCACCCCCACAGGCTGGCAGCCGGATGCTCGGCGCTATGAGGTGGCTACTTCCAATGTTGCGTTGTGTAGTGGGTTGCGGGTTGCGATCGCAACCCATAATGATTGGGGAACGGCAGAAGAACGCTATTTTCGTATTTGTCAACTCAGTAGCTATCTTTGGGGAAAACTGAGGCGTTTACGGTCTGTGCAATGTCTACTTAAGACTCCTCCAGAGTCTGGGTTGGTTTCGTTTCAAATTTTTAACCAAGGAGACTACGTACCACAGCTCCATCAAAAGCTAGTCATTTATCTAGAATCGCAAAATTTCTATTTGCGTACGTTATTGTCGCCTAGTTGTGTCAGGGCTTGCGTCCATTACTTTACAACAGAGACTGAAATTGACGCCCTGGTGGATGCGATCGAATCATTTTTACAGGCAAGCAACCTTTAATCAATGGCTGAGTCGTCAGGATACGGACTTAGTAAAGGATGATTGCTCTAAACACTTTGGCATGGGAAATTGTGGGAGCATAGCGAAGCATAAGCCGTGCTAGTTGCTGTCATCGTAAGCGGCGATGTTTTCTAAGTGACAGTCTCTTAGCACCGCTCGTAGCACCCGCGTATACCATTGAGAGTTTGACTATCCTGCCAATGGCTAATCAGGAAATCAGAGGCGAAGACTACGTTGTTTACTACAATGCTAATGCTGTTATTGTGACGTTTCAGGGGGAGTTGGCCTTAAGAAGTCCTAAGGAATACGCACCGATTAAAGACCTCTTAGATGAGGTTGCTAGTAGTAGGCCTGCCGTTATGACCCTTGATCTCAAGAAATTAGAGTTTCTCAATAGCTCTGGTATCAGCATGCTATCTAAGTTTGTTTTAGGGTTACGAAATAATCAGAATATTCAGCTGGCGATTTTGGGCTCCCATGATGTGCCCTGGCAGAGGAAATCCCTGAGGAATCTTCAGAAGTTTCTCCCGAGCTTACGGTTGAAAGTGGAGTAGTTGTTTTATTAGTCTGCCTTAAGAAGTTACTAACTAAAGTCGCTAACGGTGCCGGAGCATCATGAAACGCTTGTTTAGCAGATTGCCGAGTGATTTTCGTATTCCTATTCGTAGAGTACTGGTAGTCCCGTTTGTTCTCCAGATTTGTGCCACAGTAGGTTTGGTCGGTTATTTGTCGTTTCGTAATAGTCAGCAGGCCGTGCAGAGCCTAACCTCGCAGCTACGTATGGAGGTTTCTGCACGAATTCAGAGGGAATTGCAGGGCTACTTTGAAACCCCCCATGAAATCAATCGTTTGAATGCGACTGCGTTGATTCACGGCGTTATTGATGTGAGTGAGGCGACCCGTGGAGAAGCTCAGTTATATCAACAGATGAAAATTGCCCCAAATGTAGCATTTGTCTACTGTGGCAATAATAGGGGAGACTTTTTTGGTGTTTTGCGAGTGCCGGAGGATGGTTCGCTACAGTTGTCCTATAGCAATGTTGCAACTCAAAAAAAGCGGCAGTACTACACCTTAAATGTACGCGGTCAGCGCACCTATTTTTTACATCAACTTAAGACCACTTTTGATGCCAGGAAACGTCCCTGGTACCAGGCAGCCACCCAAGCCCAAAAACCTGTTTGGACCGATGTTTATATTGCATTTACTACGGGGTTGCCTAATATTACGGCGGCATTACCGGTTTATGATCAATCTGGGCAGCGGTTGTTGGGCATTTGTGCGGCAGATGTTGTTTTGCCAGAAGAGTTTCGTGAATTTCTTAGAGAGCTGGAAATTGGTAAGTCAGGACAGGCGTTTGTAATTGACCGTGAAGGACGCTTAATATCCAGTTCTGCGAATGAACCTTTGATGCTAGGGGATCAGGAGAACCCTCAGTTTTTGCAAGCTGTGGATAGTCAGGATCCTTTGGTGCGAGGAACTGCAGAATTTATTTTGAAGCGATTTGGGAGCTTAAAGAAAATTTCGCGATCGCAACAGCTTAAATTTAACCTGCAAGGGCAGCGACACTTTGTTCAAGTCCTACCATTTCGTGATGGTCGAGGTCTAGATTGGTTGATTGTAGTCGCCATTCCAGAAGCTGACTTTATGGAGCAGGTCTATGTTAATAATCGCAACACGATTGGGTTAATGATGCTAGCTCTTGGGACTGCTGTAGGGGTAGGGTTACTCATTACCCGCTGGCTAACCCAACCGGTGCTACGTCTTACCCAGGCATCCGAGGCAATTGCCAGTGGCGATCTAACTCTAGGCAATAGTGAAACCGGCCCCATTAGTGAGTTGCGTACATTGGCCCATTCCTTTGATAGTATGGCCAGTCAGCTTAAAACATCCTTTGAAACCTTGGAAGATAAAGTCAATGAAAGAACGGCTGAATTGGCCAATGCCAGCGTTCAAATTAGTATGCTAAACGAAAAACTTAAAGCCGAAAATATTCGGATGGGGGCAGAGCTTGACGTAGTTAGGAAAATTCAACAAATGATATTGCCTAAGGCTGAAGAATTGAGCCAAGTTGAAGGGCTAGATATTGTTGGGTTTATGGAACCTGCTGCTGAAGTCGGTGGAGATTACTATGATGTACTACAGACAGAGGGTGTTGTTACCTTAGGTATTGGTGATGTGACAGGACATGGTTTAGAAAGTGGCATGTTAATGCTCATGACCCAAACAGCTGTGCGTACGCTTAAAGAAATTCAAGAGCATGACCCAATTAAATTTTTAGAAGCTGTTAATCGTACTATTTATCAGAATGTCCAGAGAATGGACTCTGAAAAGAACCTAACCTTAGCTATTTTGAATTATTCAGATGGTAGAGTTAGTATCAGTGGACAGCATGAAGAGATTCTTATAGTTAGAGTTGATGGGACCATTGAAAGCATCGATACCATCGATTTAGGAATGCCCATTGGTTTAGACGATGATATTACACGATTTATTAACTATGTTAGGGTAACACTGCAGCCTGGAGATGGGGTTGTACTCTACACTGACGGTATTCCTGAAGCGTATAATGTGCTTAAGAAACAATATGGTATGCCACGTTTTTGTCAGGTGATTTCTCATAGTTGGAGTGGTACCGCTGAGCAAGTCAAGCAAGCTATTATTAGCGATGTTAAAGACTTTATTGGAGAACAGAAAGTGTTTGATGATATTACGTTGCTCGTTCTGAAGCAAAAGTAAGTTTTCTATACTGTGTTCAAATTCCTCTAAAGTTAATTGAGCCAAAGATTTCCCTAATGACTTATGACAAAACTAATGTTTTAGGAGAATGCCTGATGTATCAGATCTTTGGTGACTATATTGATATTCTTCCACCTGATCGTGATTCCTTAGAACTTAGCTTTACGTCGTCATCAGAGGACATCAAAAACCTTTGGAAAAATCAACGTCTATCAGCACACTTTTTAGCCAATTGCTTTATCAACTTCTTACCACTAGATGAGAATACACCTGAAGAGGAGCAGCGCATCAAAGAGGCGCAAGGTTCAATCAGCTATGTGGCGAATGAGCTAATTGAGAATGCGATGAAATTTAATCTAGAAACAGCCGCTCATCAGGTAAAACTAGGAATCTACTTTCTAGAAAATCCGGAGTTGGTGGCGGTGGTATTTGCTACCAACAGCGTTGATCAGATTCAAGCCCAAGCATTTCAGGCTTTTATCAAGGAGCTTTTAGGCTCTGATCCACAGGAATTGTACATTAGTCAGGTGGAATCAAGTGCTACAGATGATAGCTCTACCCAGTCAGGGTTAGGATTTTTGACCATGATCAACGATTATCAAGCTCGACTGGGTTGGAAATTTGAACCGCTGCTGGCGGATGTGATTGCGGTGACTGTCATGGCTCAGATAAATGTATAGTTTTGCCCCTAAAGGCTAGGGCCATTGTGACAGTTTACACATGCGTCCTCCCATAACTTGCAAGCTCAGGGTTGGTTTTACAGTAATGATAGTAATTCGCTGGTTTCAAAGCTTCTCAACAGAGCATTAGGGCTGACATGATAGCGGTAGATTATCTAGAACTCATTGAGCAGGGGGTGGATGTTTGGAATCGTTGGCGGTCTGAGCATCCTGATGAATATCCTGAGCTAGAGTCGGCTTATTTATTTGAAAAATCACTTCAGGGCATCAACCTTAGTAAGGCAAACCTCAGGCGGGCTTGTTTAATTGGAGCCAATCTAGAGGGGGCTGACCTAACTGGGGCAAATCTTAGTGGTGCTTATGCCAACAATACGAACTTACAAAGGGCTAAGTTAAGCGCTGCGAATTTGCAAGATAGTAACTTTATAGATGCCAATCTGAACCAGGCAGATTTGTCAGATGCGATGACTGACAACGCTAACTTCACCAACGCCTCTTTAGACGGAACCTGTTTAGCTGATAAGTCTGCGATCTCGATTGCGCCACCTACACCCGTAACGGCACGGCGACCGGCAGCAAGCCCTGTTCTGAGAGAACGGGTAGAGACAAAGCGTAATACCGCATCGCAATTAATCATCATCGTCGGCTCAATAGCCCTATCTACGACTGCCCTTTACCTGGCCCTACGCCCTAAGTCACCTAAGTTTGTCACCCCTGATGGCACAGTGACAATTCAGCTGGTGTGCAACGAACCTGACGTTACTCCCCTGAGTGCTCAGGTCCCTGAACATGTGTATCAAAATGGCACCCGGTTTTATGGCCCATTTAAAGATGGTAAGCCGGCAACTGGTCGTGGCAGTATGCTTTACTCCAATGGCAATCGCTACGATGGCGAGTATCGCAATGGACAGCGAAATGGCTGTGGCACCTTTACCTTTGACAATGGTCGGCGCTATGTGGGCGAGTTTCACAATGATCTTTTTAGCGGTCGTGGTGTGTGGATGTTAGAAAATGGCGATCGCTACATCGGTGATTTTGAGTTTAATAAGTGCAACGGTGAGGGTGTATACATGTTTGCCGATGGCACCTCAAAATCAGGCATATGGCAACAAGGACGCTTGGTAGATGGTGATGTGACCTGTGATCACCATGCCATTGATTTGCCTAAATCTTGATAACTTTGTTTTTTCAGGAGCTGTGACTATGGCTAATACTTCCAGCCGATTTTCTCAGGTTCGTCTATTGCTGGCCATCGTATCAACGGTTGGTTTAACCTTAGGGAGCTTAGCTCCTATCTATGGCCAGGACGTACCCACGCCTACACCACCTGTCGATGGAGGAGAGTTTGAAGGCGCACCCGACCCAACTCCTGGGCCTGAGCTAGAGCCAGAACCTACTCCAGAACCTACTGATGTTGTACCTGAGACAACTGACATTGTGCCTGAGGTTAGCGAGCCAGCAGTACCAGAAGCCCCGACAGTTGATCCAGCAGTACCGGGATCAACTGAGGATATCATCGATACCCCAGATGCCTCTTTGGAAGAACCATCTGATACTCCAGAGGGAATAGAACTACCAGACGCTGACCCAGGGTTACCAACGGATAATTCTGTTGAGGAAACGGAGAGTACTGAATCAGTGACTGATAGTCCTGAGACATCTACGGACGCTCCGGTGACAGACGCCCCGGCTACTGGTGAGGCCGCCCCTGCCAATAACAGCCCTCGGGGGCTTTGGTAGCCTTCTGTTTTAAGGGGCTTAGGGGGTAACAGTGACTACGGTTCCCGGGGTTACCAGCTCATAAAGTTCGTGGATGTGTTCGTTGTAGAGACGGACACATCCGTGGGAAGCCGCTTGACCGATGGAGTCACGGTTGGGAGTCCCATGAAATCCAATTTCATTGTGCCCATCGGACCAAAACGCAATCCAGCGCTCTCCAAGGGGATTTTCTGGGCCTGGCGGCATAAGTTCCCCTGTAAATGGATTAGTCCAGCCTGGATTTTCTAGCATGTAAGAGACTGCAAAATTGCCTATGGGGGTTTCCCAACCGGTTTTGCCAACAGCCACAGGAAAGGTTGTGATTAAGGCTTCACCTCGATAAACATGAAGTTGTCGTTCGTTGAGCTGTAAGACTAATTCTATGGTCTGCTCAACGGAGGGAGGGGGCCATTTTCTCAGCTCTGAAGCAGGCAATTTAACCGGGATAGGGTCACCCTCTAAAGGCAAAACTGGTAAAGGCAAAACTGGCGGTTGAGTTTGAACTACACCAGGCTCATTTTCTGAAGGGAGTGATGGAGTGATGGTTTGAGCTGCACCAGGTAATGCCAGCAGCCCGCTCAAGCATGGTGCTGTTAAGCCTACGATCAAATTGCGAAAAGGATTAGTCACTGATTCTCTCCACACCTTATTTAATAGTGACAAAATTTAGGCAAAAATTGCAATTGAGTAGACAGAAATTTGCCACTGGCACTTTAGTTAGCTATCAAGACCCCATCCAATCACTACTGACTATTCCCCACTCACCGTCTCAACCCTGATTTTCAACTTTGACGCTGCACTAGTTTCCACTATTGGAAAAAAAAATATGCCATGTTTCCCTATATGGAAACCCTTAGCCTGTCGATATCGGCATACTGTTATCAAGTCAAGCGACAAAACACACATTTAGAGGAACACACCATGAAACTTACTCATCTCGGCGCGTCCTATACTCCTTCCAACCAGACTATTGAAACGGTTGAAACTGATACTGAACTATCGTTCTTGGGCCGCACTTTTAGAATGAGAGCTCCTAAAGCAACGCCTTCTAAGCCTGCTGCTCGCTCTATGACCTATCGCGGTATTCGCTACAACGCTTAGGGCATAACGTTTTGTTGGGAAGCGTTAACCGATAACGCTAATGTGACGTGCAAACGTCTTGATACATTAAGCCGTTTGCCATAAATCAGTGTTCGATTCGCATAGTGAACAGCTCCTGACGTTATGTCAGGGGCCTTTTTCTTTTTGTGCGCTGAGCAAAGAAACAACAACTTTATGCAGAATTAGCTCAATGTATTGATTATATCTTTACTGTTGTTCTGTACAATCCTGCAGCTAATATACTGAGGACAGTTTAGCTGCCTGCTCAAGTTGTGTTCTATGTATGACTCAGTTTGTTGTCACCGTTGGTGGCGTTATACCATCGGATTTTTACTGGGATTGTATCTAGTTTTTACTATTGCATCCCCATTAGCAGCACAACAGGTAATTACGTGGGAAGATTTACAGCCTCAGACCACTACGTTGCAAAATCCCTATGAACATTTGTCTACGGAACAGGCATACGATTTATCAATGTTGGTACGTCTGCAACTTTGGGTAGATCAAAATCAGACGTATTCTGAGGAGTTTGAAGTTCAGGAAGTACAGCGGTTAAGGCAGCGTCTTGAAGAACAAGAACTAGATGTTGATTCACTTATCGCCCAGGTTGATCAGGCTCAAGCCTATTGGCAAGAACAATCTCAATTGACGAATACTCGTTTAGAAGCACAGTCAGTTACCCTTTCAGGGTATGTGCTGCCATTAACTTGGGATCAGCAGCAGCAGGTCACTGAGTTTTTGCTGGTTCCCTATGTGGGGGCTTGCATTCATGTACCACCCCCACCCCCTAATCAGATTGTGTATGTGGAACCATCTGTTGCGATCGCAACAACGGGTTTATTTGCACCCGTTTCGGTCACTGGTCAGCTAAGGCAACAACCTGCCAGCTATGACTTGTTTCGGGTAGATGGTTCACGCTTGGTTGATGTGGGGTATGCTCTCACGCTTACAGATATCACGCTTAATCAGTCAAAATCGGTGGCATCTTTGCCTGCGGGGCCTATTTGGAAAACATTGCCGGTCAGGGTTTCAGGAGTTTTGACCCAGGCCATGGGCAATTTGCATAGTCAGCGTTCTACAAGAGCGTTCCTTTTGGGATTGCTACTGGCTTTTAGTTATGGTGTGTTGCATACCCTGGGACCGGGGCATGGCAAAGCGGTGATTATTTCTTATTTTGTGGGGAAAGGCGGCAGCTTACGCCGGGGACTCACAATGGGAGTGCGTATTGCTATATTCCATGTGCTGTCAGCCATTATCGTTGTGGTGCTTACAGATGCCGTAGTGCGTCAGGCAGGGGGTGAGACGTCTGATAATTATCGAATTGTGCAGTTGATGAGCTATGGTGCGATCTCAATCATAGGGGCATGGCTACTCTGGAAAGCTTTAAAGGGTAAAAACAATCCTCACGTAACAAACTCTGAGCTGACGTTATCGCCTGATCTAACTCAACAGGTTTTAGGAATTAACCCTCAACCGGGTGAACTTTGCAACTGTTTTACCTGTAATGATCGTCAGGACGGGGGATGGTTATCCCTGGCAATTGGGGCAGTTCCTTGTAGTGGAGCCCTGCTGGTTTTGCTATATGGTCTGGCCAATAATCTATTGTGGCCAAGTGTGGCTATGGTGTTGGCGATTTCTGCGGGTATGGCGATTACCCTGGCCTGGATTGGTGCTATGGCGATTATGGGGCGGCAATATGCTGAGCGTCGCCTCGGTAAAAGACGACAATGGCTAACTCGGTGGGTCAGAATTGTTGGGGCCAGCTGTGTATTGTTGCTAGGGCTGGGTCTATTTGGAGTTACGCTTGCGTCCGGTAGTCTTTTATAGTGGCTATCGCAGGCATGTCCTTAACATAAAAATAGTTAACTCTACACACCTGAACAGAGTTAACTATTTTTGCTTATTAGATTAGATGGCCGAGGACCTACATAGCAGTTTGCTGCTGGCCTAGTAAACAGCGGGCGCAGCTGCAGCTCAGCGCATCTGTAATCGGATTGGAGTCTGCTTGTACCAGGCTAGTTAAGCCGTCATCGACAGCATTATCGTTAGGCTGACTGGCGGCTACAGCGGGCTGAGTAATTGATAGGGCTAGGGCTATGGAGCCTGAGCAGCCGAGAGCGGTCAGTATATTGCGTTGGTTAACCATAGGATTTGCGATCGCATCTATGGCTTCATCATATCCGACCGTTCAGTCCCTAGCAATGCAAGTAATGCTGAATCGTGACAGACGACTAGATCAGTAGCGAATTTGTAAGGTTACTCTGGCATTTACAGTTTGTTCTCCGCCTTCTATGGGCGTGCTGGTCGCTGAGGCTGTTTCGGCCAGTCTGGTTTGAGCAGCGACAACTATAGGGGTAGGCGGAACCGCATTGTTGACCTGGATGCCAACAATCTCTTGGGCATTCAGGTTCAGGCTTTGGAGGACTGCTTCGGCCTGGGCTTGAGCATCGGCTGTGGCTTCTTGTAGAGCTATATTACGGGCACTGTCAATGGCATTATCTTCGGCAACAAAGTTGACGTTGGTGATCTGGTTGGCTCCGGCTGCGATCGCATCATCTAGCAACGTACCTACTTGATCGGTCGGCATCTCAAAACTAACCGTATTCGAACCGTTGTAGCCCGTAATTCGAGGTCGATTACCGTCATAGTTATATTGCGGATTTAAGCGCACACCAGTGGTTCGCAACTGATCCACATTTTGTGATTTTAACAGTTCAACAACTGCCGAAGAGCGTCTGGCTATTTCTTGTTGAACAGCCCCTGCATCCCTCCCTTGGGCGGTTACCCCAAGCTGTACCCGTGCCAATGTGGCTGGGATACTCTCACGACCTTCACCAGTCACTGTGAGTACTCTCGATACTACTTCCTGTGCTTCGGCAGGGGCAATCGTTGTTGTATTGAGAACACCTACTGTAATGGCTGTTAAGCCCAATAGGATGCCCGCTGATGGTAATACCCACTGCTGGACTAGACCTGATTGTTTCATATCCCCTCTTATCAAGTTTTTCAAAACGTATCTCTAATTTGGCACAGGGCAATGGTTATGCTTGTTTCGTTTCGTTTTTTGTAACTTGTGAGACTTTTCTGCCTCTTTGATGAAAAAAATAACAACAAATTTTGAGTGGTGCAGTTTTAGGATAGTTAGCCAGATGCAGATAACTCAACCAGAGAAACCCAGATAGTCTGATTGTTTGTTTTCCATGCGAGTCGTCATTTGATTTCTGTATTGCGATGGGTGCTGCACATTTTTCAGAGGCCCCCGATGGGTTTAGGGCTCTTTTAGATTAATGCCTTTAAAATACAAAAACCGCTGATATCAGCGGTTTTTATCAATCGGAGCGGCGGGATTTGAACCCACGACCCCTACTACCCCAATGTGAGTTAAAGTAGTCTGTGTTCTTTTATTCATAATAGTTTCAGGGTTTTCAATAGAATTGACGACGTGTTTTCGACGAGGGTAAAGGCAAGGAAAATGGCTGCAGGACGAGTAAGCAGTAGATGAAAATCGACTGCTTTTTCAAGGTCACTCCTCAGTGCATTTCAAGAAAGTTAACACTAGATCGACCCCTACTCTCAGAGTAGGTGGTCTACCTCAGCCATCACAAAATTTCACTACATATATATAGATGTAGATAGTCTGAGTGGATAAGCCGTTTTGGAGCTTAGTGCAGGTTAGGTTAAATGCCTATTCCTCTAGCTCGCTGCTTATGTATGTGCTTATGAATTCTGTGGCGGCGTCTTGATTAAGTATTTTCAGGGTGCGAACGATATAGGCTAACCTCCTAAAATCACGCACATAAGTTATTCATATATGAGGCTTGTTAATAATAAGAAATCTTGGTGCCGACGATTCTGAGGAGTTACTGG
>JAHQVZ010000013.1 GCA_019634055.1 Leptolyngbyaceae cyanobacterium MAG.088 | reverse complement strand
GGTCCTTGTTGCGAGATTGGGTTGACTATCAATGTGAACATCCAGTGCTTTCTCCAAACGTACTGAACGCTCAGGGGGTCGATGTCATTCTTGAGCCGGTTAGTTTTGCCCGAGAGAAGCGGCTAACGCTAACTAATCGTTATCTGAAGGCTCATCGTTATTTGCTAACGGATGGGTACAATACATCGCCCACCCTTGGTTATCCGTGCCATCAGTTGACTCAGCTTAAGACATTACCTCAGCGTGTTGCTGTAATCGGTAGAGGAGCGACGGTTGTTGAATGGGCGTACGCCCTGAGTTTGAGAGCGGTGGTGACGCTCATATTATTAGAGCCGTTGCTTTTACCAGCCGAGGATAGAGACATTCGACGGCTTGTTGAAGCTCAGCTGCGAAGTTTAGGCATTGAGATAGTTTTTTCGCAAGATGGTATGAGAGCTGGCAGTATTCAGTTTGAGAAGAATATAGCTGATGTAGCGCCGCTGTTGGTGAATGTGCCTTGCCCTTACGACTGGGATGGATTACAGCTAGAAAACATTGAGATTAAGTCAGCGACACCAATTGCGGTGAATCCATATCTGCAGACGTGTTGCCCTCAAGTCTATGTTAGTGGCGGTAGTCAGGGGGGAGAAAATCGCCCTGAGCTTACCCGCCAAGAAACGTTGATCGCTTTAGAAAACGCTCTGTTTGGACGGCGGCATGTGATGCGTTACGACCATGCGTTTTATTCAATTTATTGCCTGTCTACTATTGGTCACTGGGGGTTAACAGAGCGTCAAGCTAGGCAATGCTATGGTCTTGATATTCAGATATTTCAGGCGTCTTGTTTACCTGCGTTTAGTACTAAGGTTGCTCAGACAAATTTTTGCAAACTAATAATTACCCAAGGGCAGCGAATAGTGGGTGTGCATCTCATGGGTGAGGGGGCCGATGTTGTGGTTGCGGCATTGGGCAAAAGTCCTGATCTGCAATCTATAAGTTCGTGGGCGGTGACTAACTTTCAACCTGGTACGTTGCAAGATGCCATCTATCAGGCGATCGCACAATGGAAACAAGAGCGTTGGTGCGAAGGTCAGTGGCGACGAGATTGGGCTGAAAACTGGTTCAATTTCCGACGATCTTTGTAGAGATGTTCCATAGAATATCTCTACAAGGATTAAACCCTGGCAAGGGTGACCATTTCTGATTGGTCTTGATATTTTCCCTGGCGGGTTTCATAGCTAACTTGGCAGGGATCACCCTCTAAAAACAAGAGTTGGACGACGCCTTCATTGGCATAGATGCGGCAGTCGGCGCTAGAGGAGTTGGAAAATTCTAAGGTTAAATATCCTCGCCAACCAGCTTCTGCGGGGGTCAGGTTGGCAATAATGCCACAGCGGGCATACGTGCTTTTGCCAATGCAAATAGTTGTAATGTTATCGGGGATTGCTAAGCGTTCTAAAGCGACACCCAATCCATAGGAATGGGCAGGCAAAATAAAGTAGCTGCCATAGTCATCACTTTGTAGCTGAGCGGGTTCCAGGTTATCTGGATTGAAGTGCTTGGGGTCGATAACCGTACCTGGTATATGACGAAAAATCCGAAATTCTTTAGATGATAGGCGAATGTCATAACCAAAGGACGATAGCCCGTAGCTAATGACGGGCACTTGGCTGCCATTTAGGTCTATCCGTCGTACCAATTTAGGCTCAAAGGGGGCAATCATGCCCTCGTTGGCCATGGTGTTGATCCAAGCATCATTTTTGATCATTGTTTGCGCCTCACCGTTAGGGCAAAAATTCACGACGAAATTCGGTGACTTGATCAGCCATCGAAAGGATTGAGTAGGGCATCTTTGGCCCTGTCAAAATAATATCCATTTGGGCAGGACGCTGTTCTAGTAGTTCCAGTACCTCAGCTTCTGGAATTAAACCGTAATCAATGGCTAGACTCAGCTCATCTAACATGACGAGGCCATATTGGTCGGCTTGTACAACTGATTTTACATAGGACCACAACTCACTTACAGCAGCCTGAGCGTCGTTGGTATTTTCAAAAATACAGCCGGAATAGCCACAGCGTACCCAATCTAAGTTTTGCCCCATGTGCGTCATGTGATCTGGGCCCTGATCAATTCCTCCTTTGAGAAACTGAGCTACTAACACGGTCATGCCTTGATCTGCAGAACGTAGGGCCTGGACCATAACGTTAGTAAAAAAGCTGCGGTGCACTGATGTAAATACGCGCAGTGACCCTTCAAGGGCCTGTAAAAATGGGTGACGTCCACTTCTGGCGATTTTAGGAGAGTTTCCAGAGGTGGGGGAAATTCGGGATGGACGACGGGTACTTTGTTCTACCCTCAGTTGTTGAACCATAAAACGCTATATCTAGTAGCAAGTTCTGGGTGGCGACCTAAATATAGCGCATACCTGGCAGATTTATACACAGGCTTAACATGTAATTTTTTAGGAAGATTCAGTTATCCGATGAATCGCTACAAGAACAACTCAACAACTGTTAAGTGGATCAGCTAAGCTCATCCTAATATATAGTTTAATTGTACTATTTTGTCTGGGTGATGCCTTAGCTGTGATGTTCGGATTTTGGGATGCCCTTGGCGTTACGGTTTGCTTGCTGGGTAGGGGAAATCAATTTATCCCAGGAAAAGGTTGAAGGAGAATGCTGGAGAGGCTAGGGCTACTACGGCTACTACGGTGAGGGTTGCGATCGCAACCACCACACTAGCCTTATCTGCTTTTATTCGTCGTTTATTCATTATCTGTGCCGTATAGGCCGTCATCCTAGCATAGGGAGATCTAGCATACAGACCTTATTCGCCAAACCGAGCTAGGGTCGAAACATGACATGATTTTTAATACATCCTGCCCCATGGTAAAAGCAGTTTTATTTGACCTAGATGGCACCCTGGCTGATACTGACCCGATTCATTTTCAAGTGTGGCAAGCGTTGCTCGCTGCCTATGACATAGCTGTAGGCCAGGCATTTTATGATCGCTATATTAGTGGCCGTCTGAATCCTGATATTGTCCGAGACCTGCTGCCGCAACTATCCGTCGAAGAAGGTGTGGCGTTTAGTGCCGATAAAGAAGCCCAGTTTCGTCATATGGCGTCCAGGCAGCTCCAGCGCATGCCTGGCCTAACTGATTTACTCCATGTCATTGAACAGCAGCGGTATGACGTAGCGTTAGTGACGAATGCGCCCCGGTCCAACGCAGACTTTATGCTGAAAATCCTGGCATTAGAGGGGGTATTTCAACCGGTGATCATTGCCGATGATTTACCCAAAGGTAAGCCCGATCCGCTGCCTTATCAAATAGCGCTAGAGCGATTGGGGCTATTGCCAGATGAGGCAATTGTGTTTGAAGATTCGCCTACTGGAGTACGGGCGGCTACGGCAGCTGGCATCCTCACAATTGGGGTCACCTCTACCCATAGCGACGAAACCCTATGCCAGCTAGGAGCCAAATTGACCATTACAGACTTTACGGATAAGCGTTTAGACACCTACTTTCCCCGGCTGACCAGTAGTCCGGTGTTACGGTAAAAATTAGACTGCCCTAGGAAGTTGTAAAGAGGGTATGGACTCTTAGATGCTAGATAATGGATTAGTTTTGAATTTCCATTATGAGCAATGCCTCTGATCAGCCTCCCGAGAACCAAACAGTCCAGGATCGTCTGGCCAGTTTGCGGCATCTAGCCCAGGCTTTTCCCAAAGAACAGCGTGAAGATGTGATGCTTGAGCTTGACGATCTCAGCACCGATTTAGCCAACAATACTGATGGGTCTAGTTTACAAACCCTCCAACAGCGACTTAAACGCCTGGCGGCCATTGCTATGATGGCTCGCATGTTTGCTACTAACAATCAGCAGGTGATTGAAGAGTTCGCGAGTAATTTGGTGGAACTGACCAAGGCCACAAAAATAGAGGTGGGCTTGGATCCCAATGATTAACTATCTGCCGTGCGCTGTAGCAGCTGTCAGACTGGCTTTGGGTCCATTAGTAATACTGTCTGACAGGTGGCAACGTATAATCTTGCTCCACCCAAATTTGTGTGTTGACTGGGCCATAGTGCTGTCGCAAAGCACTTTCTACCCGTTCACCAATGGTGCGAGCCATCCCTAAACATTCTGGATGTACGGCCAGGTAAAGTTCTATCCATACTTGACGACCGACCATGCCCCGAGAGCGAATGCGGTTGCAGCGGGTGACGCCCTCTACACTGCTGGCGACCTGGGCAATGGCTTCAGGGGCAATGGCTGTAGGGCGTAGCAATGTGGGTAATTGGGTATCTAATACGTGCCAGAAACTGTGGAGAGTAAAGATCAGGAGTGCGATCGCAATTAGTGGGTCGAGCCAGGTATGACCGCGCCAAATACCCACCAGGCCAAGCAACATGCCTATGCTGAGCCAGCCATCCCCTAAAACATGCTGTGTAGTCAGTTTTAGCGCCAAACTATTTAGATAGCGCCCCTGATAAGACACAAATAATGCTAGCCCTAGCGCAATGGCTACCATGACCGTCATCAACTGCATGAGCGCTACGGTAACTTCTACCGGAAAGGGGTTAATTGTCTTTTGTATAGCTATTTCAAATTGGCCTATAGCCACCATCAAGATACTGATACCAAAGAATCCCAGCATTGACGCTAAAATTAATGCTCCACCAGCTTCTCCACGACCATGTCCCCAGATTTCTCGACCTAAGGGACGATGAGGAGAAGCCACTGCCGCCAAACTAATTGCTGTGCTGAAAATATCAATTAGGGTGTGGAGTGATTCAGCCAATAGACAGACCGATTGACTGACCCAACCAGCCGTCACCTCAATGGTCAAAATCACCAGGTTAGCCCAAAGCACCATGAGCAACAGGCGATAACTTTTTTGCCGTTGTTGCTGCCCAGCATCTATGACCATGGATAACCTCTCTTAACCCGTTGAACGTAGTTGCATCATGTCCACATCTAGAAGATAGAAGGGACAATAACACGGGGAGCAGAGAGCCATCAAAACTTGCTCTACTTAATACCTACGGTATTCAACAGATTAAACAGTCCAGTCTTAAAAGGAGCGAACGTTAAGCAATATCTACCTGTAGAAAATATTAAAAACCTGCTGATTCATTGATTGGTCAGCCGAAATTATAGTTAGACTAATTATAGATAGACATTTGTTAATGTAATCAGCCCCAAATCTACATCAGAGTCTTCTAAGACAGGATTTTTAAGTCGGGTTAACAAACGCCCCAGTAACGTTTATCTGACTGACAAATTTGCAAAATAAGTAATCACGTTAGCTCTGTAAGCCCCAAGGTGCTAGCGTAAAAATCAAGAATTAAGATCATCAATAATGCTTTGTACCTTTGTCTAGGAAAGCTATTCTGAAACGCGCTTTTCCCTAAAAACCTGCAGGAGGACTATAAAAACCTAAGTGGAAGCGTTTAGATCGTTATTGCTAGTCGAGTAAGAGCTATTACTAGCAGAAATTTAAAATCAGAAAGGGTACC
>JAHQVZ010000100.1 GCA_019634055.1 Leptolyngbyaceae cyanobacterium MAG.088 | reverse complement strand
AGTCTATCTCCCCTTATCGGCATACTATACTGCAAACTTTCAGTCTATCCACCCAAATCGGCGTACTATACTGCGAGTTGTCCATGTAGTACGTTTGTATTAGGCAGATATATGGAAAGTTTCAGTCTAGCTACCCGCAAAACATAGTAGAAACTGATGGGAACGAGTAAAAAATGATACATGTGTTCTGTATCTGCCATCAATGGAAACTCGTCCCAGAAAGCTCCTAGATCAAGTTCGGGATCATATTCGCCTGAAGCATTATTCTTACCGGACTGAGCAAACCTATGTTTATTGGATTCTCAATGCTGTCCCTAGGCTCTGCCTGGGCGGCAGATTGTCGTGAGGCTCTGCCTCTAGAAAGAGTCTTTGGAGGCAGAGCCTCATGGTATCCAGTCCAGGCGGAGCCTGGGACTGAGGACTGGGACTGAGGACTGGGACTGAGAGTCAGAAACAACTGGGCTAGAGAAGAGTGACAGACAACAGTCCTGGTTGGCCGAGATAATTACGATAGCTGGAATATCGCCAGTGGGCAGGATCATCCACATAGCCCCGTTTAACTGGATTATTGCGAATGTAATCAAGCTTTTGTTTGAGCATGGCTTCAGAGGAGATCATTTTAGGATGAAATCCTTCCTGCCAAAGCTGGTGTCGTTGATCGTTTTTGTGTTGTTGCCTTGCCTGTTCCATGCATTGAAGCCAGTAGCTTTGGGGTTGATGCTGGGTGAGCCAATCAACAATGGAGCGGGCGGTGAACGATTTGAAGGTTCGCATCTCTTTTGAGAGGTTTTCGGCGGCTGCAATCAGGTGGAGATGGTTCTCCATAATGATATAGCTGTGTAGGATAAGCCGTTTCTGAGTTTGTAGATACTCAAGGGAATTTAACAGGATCGTAACCAGTTCTGGCCTGCTGAAGATGGGCATCCAGTTAAGGGTGGAGCAGGTGATGAAATGGGGGGAGGTATACTGAGTACTCGGTACGATGGTCTGCCCATGGGAGTTGATTGATATGAGGTTGAGGATTGGGAGTGATCTTAGGTTGCCCTCGTATGTTGGAGCCGGAAAACCTTACACCAGGTTTTATGTGTCTGGAAGCTATTCAAAATTCAAGAGTTCTTAAAAAGGTTGTCGGTATCTAAAAAATCTGCCTATTTTAGAAAGAGCTACTGCTTTACTGACTATGAAACCCGATCATCCATCTAAAGAGGACGAACTGCAGCAACGAGAGGCCGACCTCAAGCAACGCGAAATCAATGTGCGCATGCGAGAATTAGAGTCGGAAATTGAAGTAGCAAATCCTTCAAAGCCTAAGGCTCAGAGCAAACATACCCTCAGCTTTAAACGACTGCCAAAGGTAGTGCAGTTTGGATTGCTGGTTTTGGGTGTAATTATGGCAATTCGCCTATTAAATGTACTGGCTGGGGTCTTTATTTTATTGGCCATAGGCTGGGTGGGTTATAAGCTTTTTCTAGAGCGTGACTAGTTTTAAAAACAATGGTACGTGTAAGCGCATGGCTTGGGGCCTTATTGGTGAGTGGTGAATGGTGAGTGGATTGGCATGCTCAAAAAAGCCTTGGGGCTGCTGGATCCGACCCAGGCTGAGCTAAAGGCAACCGTCTTGCGTCAGTGTCAGCTAATTACCCATCCCAACTTGCGGATTACGGTTTTTGGCCCGTTTAACTATGGCAAATCTACCCTGCTAAATGCCCTGCTGGGTAAGAAAACATTGCCCATTGACCTGCTACCAACTACCGGGGCTGCAATTTTAATTACCTACGGTCCTGAATTGACTAGCTGTATTACCCTAGCAAACGGTCAGGTGATTAAAGAATCTGGCACGCAGCTATTGCAACGCTACGCCACCCTCAATGAGCAAGGGCATATCCGTCAAGAGGTGGTTGCCATTACCGTGGCATGTCCCCACCCATTTTTACACTCTGGGGTAGAGCTGTTAGACCTGCCTGGAACCGACGATCGCAAAGCCCAAAATAAACTGGTTCATACCAAATTACTAGAAGCCGATGTGGTCATTCAGCTATTGGATGGTCGCAAGTTAATGACCCTGACCGAGCGAGAGCATTTGCAAACCTGGCTCATAGATCGAGGGATCACCACGGTGCTATTTGTGGTGAATTTTCTCAATCTCATAGAACCTGAAGAACGTCACCAGGTGATGCATCGCCTGCAGCTGGTTGCCCAAGACTTTCGAGCTACATTGCCAGACGGAGTCAGCAATATCTATAGGGTAGATGCGTTGCCCGCTCTGCGGGCAACGCTAAAAGGCGATATGGCAGCGATAACTCAAACAGGGCTACCGACGTTAGAGTCTGCGTTGCATACCCTGGTGCAAGCTGGTCGATCCCAACAGCACCGTATGCTCCGACTGTTACCCCTAGTTTCCCAGATGCAACAGAGCCTGCAACAACAGCTGCAGGCCCTAAAGGCCATGCCTCAGCCAGATAGCCGCCGTACTGCTCTCAAACAGCGAGCCCAGGAGCTATTGCAAAAAGGGTTTCAACAAAGTGTGGCCGAGTTACAAGCCTGGCTGCAGTTAGAAAATTTATTGGCCCATTATCAGGATGATCTGGCCACAGCCCTACAAAAAAACATCGCGCCCCTGTGGCTAGAAGAAACACTGCAGCCAGTGTGGAAACAAAAAAAAATAGCCGTAACGGAGTGGGTGTATAAAGCCTGTGATATTTTTGAACAGCCACAGCCGACAGATTTATGGGTAGGTAATACATCTCATATGGTGACTCCGACAGAGCCATATGAGGCGGTCGCTGCCCTTTACCAAGAAGCTGCCCGTAAATATCTGATAAATTTCTCCAAAGCCGCCCTAGCTGATCTCGACACCTACAAAACTACCGCTAAGTCAGTTCTTTATCAGCCAATTGCGATGTCAATATCACAACAACAAAGGGCCGGGCAACAAACCCTTTTAGAAAACACATTGATAGAATTGCAGCACCTGCAAGATGAATTGAAGAATTTCAATCAGTAGGTTTGGTTAAACCAGGCCAATACTGTTGCCTTATCAGGCAATATTCGCCATTAACCCAATCTACTGAACATCAGAGCCTGGAGGTGGCAGAGTAATTGTTTTGTCTACCTCAACAGACTCAACCCCAACCACATCTGAAAGGGCAGACATCTTTTCTGAGTCGACTGAGCCAGTAACAATGCCAAGGGTAGACATTGTTTGATCTACCTCCAGACCTGCTTCTTTAAGCTGCTCAGCCACCTGATCTAGTTGCTCTAGGTGAGCGTCATCAACTGAGATTGTCACCTGTACCTTGCTCATATCTGCTCCTGAGTTTGCATTATCTGCTCCTGGGTTTGCATTGACAGCCTCTGAGCCATTGGGCAAACAGCTGACCAATCCCACTGTTACGATAACAACAATCAGCCAATGGGTTAGTTGTCTAAGCCACCTGGAGTTTCTCATAGTCTTATGACAGTTGCGGATCTTTGCCAAGGTTAGCGCAAAGATCCGCAACGAACCTTTAAATGTGCATTTAAGTGACGATGGCTCTAAGAATTGGGTGCCTGCGCTAATCCAATCCCCACATCGGTGCCAGGCAGACCCAGGCGTAAAGCATCACGCATTAGCCAGGCCCAAAGTTCCATACCCCGTGCTCCAGTGGCCTCAGCATAGAGCGCGGCAATCCCAGCTACGTGGGGGGTGGCCATACTGGTACCGCTGATGGTGTTATAGCGTTCGGGCATGGGCCAGGTGGAATAAACATCCACCCCTGGTGCAGCAATATCTACCTGACCACCGTCCAGGTTAATGCTGCCATTCGAGAAGTAGCCCATTTGTAGCTTATTATCCAGGGCACCTACGGCCATTAAGGAGGGGGCATTTGCTGGATAGCCTACTGGATTGATGATGTCGTTGTCGCGTCTGCTTTCATTACCGGCAGCGGCGATGATCAAAGAACCACGGCGTAATGCCCGCTGACCAACTCGCTCATAAATGGGTGAGTAACTATCGCCTGGACGGGTGGATGCCCCAAGGGACATGGAAATAACCGCACAGCCATTATTAACAGCCCATTCAATACCAGCCAAAATGCCGCTGTCGGAACCGGAACCACGGTTGCTTAGAACCTTGCCGGCATAAATTTCAGCATTGTAAGCAACGCCATAACGAGGTAGCTCAGGTGGGTCCATCGGACCGCAAGCAGTACCGATACAGTGGGTGCCGTGGCCATTGCCATCTTGAACATCTTCGCCCAGGATAAATGACCGGCTGCGAACGACACGACCGGCAAAGTCAGGATGGTTGAGGTCCATGCCTGTGTCTAGTACGGCCACCTTAATACCCAGACCGCTATAGGGTGAATCGACTACTTTAGTGGCCTGTAATCCCCAGGTATTTTTATCATCCTGAAATTCTTGCATTGCGACCTTGCGAGCCCGCGCTGCGGCACCAGCCTGACCAGGTTCTGCATGCTCGTAAAGGTGATTGGCGGCATCACTGTAGCCGCGCAGGTATTCGCTAGACAACCCGGCTTGGATGGCATATAACACCCGTTCTGGTTGAATCGTTAAGTTAGTAGTGCGAACGGACTGAGCCTGATCGGGGTCAAGGGGAACGACAGCCACGCCTAAATCATCAAATACGGAGGCGTTAGGGCTATCTAGTTCTGCGGTAGTAAATGCGTGATCTTCAAAATCGGCGGCTCTAGCCACACCTTGAATACCAGTGGCACTGGTTAGGGTTTGAATGCTTGTACCTAAATCTTCATCAGGCAGTAGTACAAGGTAGCGCCCCGTGGTTTCGATAGACATATGATTTCCCTTTTGGTTGTGTATAAGTGGTTTTTGCTTGATCTCAAAAATCGATTCGCGATGCAATCTGTTGCATCAAGTGCACACTTAACTCCATACAAGGTGCCAAGAAATGATTACGGAACCCATCAAATAAAATCTAAATTTAAAGACGCTGTCAGGAAAAGTTTTTATTAAGAATGGTCAATTATTATCTAAATCTGCCAAGTTTTGACTGAAATCAAGTCTTTTGTAGTATCGCATTTAATTCAAGTTTTTGGGTGGGTTGGTAATATGTGCAAGCGTACGGCCTCGGGACTTGGGGATGGTTAAAGGAGGATGGCTAGTGTGTGAAGACTCTCTTTTACTCCACAATTAGGCTTTTACAGATTACTAGTGAGCCTTTTCTAGACGATAACAGCCGCTAAGCCTGTTATCGGGTTAAATCTGTTGTGGGTATTTATTGAAACCTAACGTGAACATTATGTCTTAATTTTTTCTGCAGTCTGTGACTAGTGCCTGGCAATTGTAAATACACTAAAGAGTCGTTATGCAGATCTGCGGAAATCGTTATGTTCTCGAAACTTATTGGTGGCTTAGGGGCTGTATTACTCTTGGTCTTTGTGGTTGGGTTTGTTTTGCCCAGTCAAGTTCATGTGGAGCGCAGTCTAGTAATTAATGCTCAACCGACAGAGATTTTTCCCTTGATTAGTGATTTAGGTGAGTGGAATGCTTGGTCTCCTTGGGCAGCGATGGACCCTGATGCAGAAATGACCATTAGCGGTACCGGGGTTGGGCAAACGATGCAATGGCATAGTGAAGATCCTCAAGTGGGGGATGGGACTCAAGAAATAACTGGGCTGGAGTCGCCTAGTCAGATGACCACCCATCTAGATTTTGGTGATCAGGGTATGGCTGATGCTACTTGGCAGCTGACGTCCCAAGCAGATGGTACTTTGGTTACTTGGATGTTGGATACAGATATGAGAGAGGGTGTACCAACGTTGATGCAGTCCATTAGCACCTACTTTGGCTTTTTAATGGATGGCATGGTTGGTAAAGAGTATGAAAAGGGCCTCAGTAATTTAAAGAGTTTGGTAGAGAGTTAGGAAAGAGACTTTTGTACGTGTGCTTGTTTTGCTAGGGGCGTATTGCGGTGTGCCCCTAGCAGACTGTTTTGATAAATTGTTTAATTTCTGTCCCTGATTCTTTGAAATGTTCAGTGGGCCAAGGGTTGCTTACTCAATGGAAAAGTCAGGCTCAGCGTCAATGGAAACGCGATTCCACTCGGGACTAGGCATGTTGTTTGTCGCTTCTCGCAAGGTTCTTTCCCAATATTTGCGAATTTTGGCTAGGTAGGGGTCGCTGGACTGGAGCTGCACCCGATGGCGAATCTCAAAGCTATCGGCTTCATAGAGCACCATGTTAATGGGAGGCCCTACTGAAATATTGGACCGCATGGTGGAGTCGATGGAAAGGAGGGCGCATTTTGCGATCGCATCCAAAGACGACTCATGGGTCAACGTCCGATCTAAAATCGGTTTACCATATTTGGTTTCACCAATTTGCAAAAAAGGCGTTTCTGGAGTGGCCTTAATGCAATTGCCCTGACTGTAGATCAAATAGACCTCTGAGGGTTCTCCCGGTAGCTGTCCCCCCACCAAAAAATTGCATTGAAACTTAATACCATCTTGATCGAGCCAGGTACGATCCTCTTCCTGAATGTTGCGAATTTTATTACCGATGTAACGAGCCACCTCATACATAGTGGTGATATTGTGTAGCGACACCTCAGCCCCAGTTTTAATATCCTGGCCCAGCCCATGGATAACGGCTTGGGAGACCGATAGGTTGCCAGACACACAGGCCACAATTACCCGTTCCCCTGGTATTGAGAAGTCAAATAACTTTTGGTAAGACGAAATATAGTCCACTCCAGCATTGGTGCGAGAATCGGCGGCCAAAACTAAACCTTCTTTTACTGATATACCTAAACAATAGGTCACGGATATAGACTCCTCTTTCATCTAGCAGATGTGCTCAATACAGACAGGCAGGCAGGCATCAGAAGTTTGGTAAAATCCGATACATTGTCAAAATATCATTACTATATGAAGTTCGACTGCTTTGATAGAAAAATCAGAGATTAGGAATACGTTCTTCTCTCGGTCGACTTTAAATATGTGACCATTTTTGCCTGGTGTTCAATTAGCTGTTGTACCTTAATAACGGTCTGGTTAAACTCTGGGCCTTTGCGTTGGGGCATGGCTTCAAACGCCTTCTGTTCGTCTTCCATCATCAATACGTCTTGCTCCACCAGACCCGCCAGTAAACCACGGGCTGCATTAAATAGACTGTTTTTAACAAATCGGCGAAACCCCA
Organism: Leptolyngbyaceae cyanobacterium MAG.088; assembly: GCA_019634055.1. Taxonomy (GTDB): domain Bacteria; phylum Cyanobacteriota; class Cyanobacteriia; order Phormidesmidales; family Phormidesmidaceae; genus Leptothoe. Next base: position 16,427 of record JAHQVZ010000100.1, on the reverse strand, counting down.
TGGGTAGCTTATGCAATCGATGAAAGGCTCCCAGGGAAACAAAGTGAACCAAATAGGCCTTAGTTTGGGTTTCACTTACCGGGCAAAAGAGACAGTAAATCTTAAAGTCGTTTCCTAGAACAGATTGCCAGTGGGGATAGACATAACTAACATCCAGATTAGTGGGCCGCAGCCTACGCATGGCCGGGATGAACAGCTGTCCAACGGAGTAAATCTTGTCGATTTTGTAATAACTCTCGGCATCGTAATGGGCATCTACCCGAGTTGGACTGGTTTCAATGTCCCGAAGTACAGGGTTTGCCCAGGCCTGTAAATTATCGTGCAGTCGCCCATGGTACATATCCATCAGATTCTCAATCAGAAATGAGAAATGAGACCGGGTGTCGATGGTGGTATAGGAAGCAATGTAGTTAACGTGGTTCCACTCAGGTAACCCCATCAGAGGTACCGTATCTACCTTGTCTATGGCTCCTGGAAATAACCAAATAAAGCCATCCTGTTCCTTGACAGGATAGGTGCGCAGACGACAGTTGGGCAATTTTTGTTTTTCCCCCAGGTAGGGTACATCTACGCAGGCACCGGAGGTATCAAACTGCCAGCCATGGTAAATGCACTCCAACTGATTACCCCGTATCTGACCGTGGCTAAGGCGTACTTGACGGTGAGGGCAGCGATCGTCAAGGGCGTGAACGGTTTGACTGCGATCTCGGTATAACACGATCGGCTGATGCCACAGCACGATTCCTAAGGGCCTATCAGTGAGTTCCTTACTTTGGGCAACAACGTACCAATGGTTAGGATTGATGGGGGCTAGACGAATAGACTCAAGGACGTTTGACGCGCTTTGATTAGGAACCGAAACAGGCTGAACCGTTGAGATATCCATAAAAGTATGGAGGATTGGGGTAATTAGATTACACCCTAACTTGTATACAAAAAAAGAGAAACAGTAAACTTAAAATTGTTGTCTGACCGTATAGCTTTGGGCAATGTTTTTGGGCAATAGCTTTGGGCACGTCGTTGACTACATGAAACTCCAGAGCGTAGAGAGTTAGACCTTGTTACCCATAACATCCGGTTATAGATTCTACGGAGCAAAGGGGGCTAGCTGAAATTAACACCAGGTTTGATGAATAAATTGGGAATACTTAACCATAGTTTTGACTGAGTGGGTCAAATCGTTCTGCCATAAATTTCAAGTAAATTAACCAGTTTATAGCTATGGATGAACCTCTGGAACCAATGTACCTATCAGGACATGCACCGTTGGTTTTAGTGGTGGATGATGATCCTGTCTCAACGATCATGCTGTCTCAAATATTACACCGGGATGGCTATCGGGTTTTACATGTTGGCAATGGTCAAGATGCTTTGACGGTTTGTGAAAAGGAGCTGCCTGATATTATTTTGATGGATGCCATGATGCCCGTTATGAATGGATTTGATAGCTGTCGGGCACTGCGATCGGAATATGGTGATAACTGTCCTCCTATTCTGATGATTACTGGCCTCAATGACAGTGAATCTGTAGAAGCCGCCTATGATGTTGGTGCTATGGATTATGTCACTAAGCCCTTTCATTGGTCTGTGCTCCGGGGACGTGTCCGTTGGATTCTCAATGCACATATCGATCATCAAAAGCTTCAACAAAGCCTGTCAAAAGAACGCTTGCTTCGTCAAGAACTCAAGCTACTTAATCAGCAACTCCATCATCTTGTTACAGTTGATGAGCTTACGGGGGTTGCTAACCGTCGATTTTTTAATGAGATTCTTGACAAAGAATGGATGCGTTTACGTCGAGAAAAAGCATCACTAGGGTTAGTGATGCTTGATATTGATTGTTTTAAAGCCTATAACGACAATTATGGCCATCTAGCGGGAGACAAATGCTTGCGCTTGGTCGCTCAAACTATCAAGGAGTGTATTCATCGGCCTGCTGATATGGTAGCCCGCTATGGTGGTGAAGAGTTTGCCTTAATCCTACCGAATACAGATTTTAAGGGAGCGATTCATGTCAGTAACAGGGTAAAACAGCGATTGCAGGAAAAGGCTATTCCCCATACAGCGTCTAAGGCCAAATCTTGGGTGACTGCAAGTATTGGCGTTATCTCTAGCGTACCCGAACCGTCTCAGTCATCTCAGATGCTGATTGACTGGGCTGATCAAGCTTTATACGAGGCCAAAAAAAGTGGTCGAGATCGAGTGGTTGCCTATACGCCCATGGGCCTAAAATTAGTGAGTTCTCTAGAAGAAACAATAGAGTCTGTGGTTCAGTGATGGCCTCAGCATCTGCACAGCTGTCAAGAAACTCCATACAATAGTAGACAGTGCCTCTGGCTGATTTTTGATATCTGGCACTGCTGAGTGATGCCATTGCCTTGTTAGGAGAGTAAATGATGCTTAAATCACTCCAATTGTTTGCGGTATTGGCTCTGGTCAGCTGCCAATCTCAGCGTTCAATTTCTCCGTCGACTCAAGAGCTGGTAGTGGCTAGTTCAGCTGAAACTACTGCCGATGTAGCCGCCCCTCTCTGGACAAGTGATTTGAGTCATCCAGACTGGATGAGCAACTGGCAGCTACGGGATGATAAGTCATGGGGATTTGAGAATTTGGAGCTATATCAAGGCTCCGACGCTCTCTTTGAAGATGTTGTCAGGGTGCATTATCCGGCAGGGAGTGCTAGCCCTTCTGTGTCACGCCAAACGGCCTCACCCTTAGGCGGGGCTCAATTTTATGCAGATCTCTTTCTGCCTTCCCAGACTCGACTACGCCTGAGCTACTATGTTCGCTTTGCAGAGGGGTTTGACTTTGTTAAAGGCGGTAAACTACCTGGCGTGTTTGGTGGGGTTGGAGCCAGTGGTGGTCAGGTTCCCAATGGCGAGGATGGGTTTTCAGTTCGGCTGATGTGGCGACAAAATGGTCAGGGTGAGGTTTATGCTTATTTACCAACCAGTGAGAAGTTTGGCACCTCTATAGCACGGGGGGCTTGGCAATTTGAACCGGGGATTTGGTACAAGCTTGAGCAGGAAATAAAGCTCAATACACCTGATGGTGTTGATGGTGAGATTCGTCTCTGGGTTAACGATACCCTCGTTATTGAGCAAAGCGATCTGATCTTCCGTACGGTTGATTCGTTGCAAATCGATGGTATTTTCTTTTCCACCTTTTTTGGTGGTGGCGATGCGTCTTGGGCAACGCCCCAAGACACCTACATCGATTTTGCTGACTTCTCTGTGACAGCTGCAGATTAGGGCTGTGTCAGGGCTACCTTAGAGGAGTCTTGGACGGCTACATTTTCAATCAGGATATTGTCTGTTTGAGTCAGGGCAAAGGGTTTGCGAATGTTGGTTGCGATCGCAAGATTTCGCAAAGAGCTATCCACTACACCCTGCAGCAAAACTCCATCCAGTTGAGCAATATCTGCGGTCTCAATGGGTCTGACGGTAAACCCAGTAACGTGAACCTGAGATAATGCTGGCGCAGTTGATGGGCCAGGCCGAACCTGCAAAACTGCCTCGGCCTTAGACCGATCAAATTGTGCTGCCAATACAGTACGTCCAGGCCCCTGTCCCTTTAGTGTTAACTGTCCCCGGCTAATATTGACCGGCTGCATCAAATCAATTTCGCCAATGGGTAACCTCAGTTCTATCGCCTGATCATCTGTTGAATTTTGAGATAACTGATCAATCAACGTTTGCAGAGCCTGACTATCATCCTTGCCGTCACTGGGCCAAACCCCATGATTGATTACCTCAATCACCTTTGGTGTGTTGGTAACCATGGCCTGATGGGTGAGCCGTAACCCGGCAATATCCCAAAGAGGACTAAGATTGTTTGTGAGCCAGCACAGACAGATGCTAAACACAAACAGTTGGATATAAAGCAACAGTCGTGATGTTCCCAGCTTGACAGTCTTTTCTAGCCCTTGACCATGGGCCGAAATCGTTTGAGAACCCCGATTGGTCCATTTTTGTTGGGCCAGATTCATCTGAGTCCAAATTTTTACTAAGGACCCACCCCACTGTGATAACAACAACAATGGAAAATGAATCAGTTTAAGGTTTGAAATTCGTCCCCAAAAGGTAAGCAGCAACATTAGCGAACGGCTACAAATCACCCAAAAAATAACGACAGCTGCTGCTTTCCAATACCCCTGGATTAAAGAAACTAGCAAAAAGCCCGGTGTAATCAAACAGGTCCAAAAGCTGATCCGTTGATCCCATAAGCTGTACCAGGTAAACCAGCCAGTTGTTCTAGGACCCAGGCTAATAGCTCGCCCATTGTTGCGTAACATGTTGCCATACCAGCGACGCATATTGTTGTAGGCACGGTCTACCACTGAACCGGATAAGGTTTCAATTGAGTTAACAATGGCGTCTGGCACATAAAACATGTCATATTTATGGCGTAATAGCCAGTACCAGGTGCTTTTATCGTCCCCCGATAGAAACTTAAATCGCCCCCATAGCCAGTCGTTCAGATAATCTTGTTCTAATTGTTCAGCAAACGATGACTGTAATGCGGCCTCAGCTCGAAACAGAGAAAACCGTCCAGTCAGACACATAACCTTATTAGATAAGGAGTCGGAACACATTTGCATGTGGCGCTGGGCAAATCGTAAATGGAACCATTCAGAAAAGAAATACGAGCCCTCGACTACCGGTAGCTCATCTGTTGTCAATGCGCCCACTTTGGGAAGCAATCGAAAAAATGGTAAACAACGCCGTAGCGTACCTGGCAGCAGCTCAGAATCTCCATCCATAAGGGCAATGACGGTATCGGCTGGCAGATTTAACTCTGATAAACGACGTAAACTATCAGCCATGGCCTTACGTTTGCCATCCTTTTGAGTCATCTGAATCAGCCGAATCCACCGCTGTTCTGGATCTTCGCGGTTTATAATTGCTCGAATAGCTGCATTCTCGCTCTTACCACTACTATTCACTAAAACAGTCGTGGGTTGGACCAATGTTTTGGCTTCATCCACGATAGCTTTGAACACGCGCTCTGTAATCCACGGCTGTTCTTTATAAGTAGGCACCAAAAAACACATATGGGGCAGTTCCTCAACAGGAACTGAAGCTGCCCGATGACGTAAGTGAGGAAAGACCCGGTGCAGATAATAGCGTGCTCGGGCCATACGCAATAAAAACCAGGACCAACGCCACAGTCCGACAAACCCTAAACTAACAAGACCAAATATATTCCAAATTGCCAGGTTACCAGGATTTTGCAATAAGTACAGACCGCCGAATCCGACACTAAACAAGGCTAGGAAGGCAGCTGTGCTAGTGTAATCGCTCATAGAGCGCTGCCTAGTTAAAGGGGTAGACATGACTAGTAATTACCTGAATTTTAAAAATGTGGCAGTCTGCTGAAAAATTCTGTTATGGGGTTTCCCTGGGTACCAAAGGTAAGTTTGGCAGCTTCACCCACACCACAAAATTGATAGTCATTTTCCTGGATTTGAGTGGATGGCATACTAACCCGTACGCGGGCTAATGGTTGACCTGCTAAATTGGCAGATACGGCTGGTATTAAAGCCTCGGCACGTGCTTTGGTAATTTCCCCTGCGCTGATAGCGGTAACAAAGTCTACGTGACCTACCACCGTTTCAGCACCACCACTGTGTTGGATTCGCACAGGCTGGCGCGCATCAATGCGTCTTGCTTGATCTGCAGTTACTAAGGCTTCAACCCATAGGGCATTGCAATCTAAAAGAGATAACAAAGCTGCGGGACGATTTACCTGTTCACCTGTGTCGTGATGGGTGGCATATATCACTCCTTCGAAGGGGGCTACCAATGGTATTAAAGATGCGTCAGAAGTGGTAGAGGATGTTGTTTTGACGACGCTGCTGACATTAACAGCTTCAATAGTTTCAGGGGCACGTGATGCTAATTCAAGGCTCAACAACTCAATTTGAGTGGCCTGACGTTGAATCTCTTCAGCAAGCTGCTGTTTTTGTGATTGTAGACCCTTGAGGTTTGACTCCATCGGTACCTGCTGGGCAATGGCATCAGCATTAATGAGTGCAATGGCCCGCTCTGCTTGGGCTTGTTCCACAGCCGCTTGACTAGAACGCCAATCTGCTTCCAACTCGTCTACTTCTTGCTGAGAGATAGCCCCTTTCTCTAACAACACATTAAACCGTTCATATTTATTGCGAGCTGCTTTTTCTTCAGATATGGCTGCAGTAACAGCTGCATCTGAATAGTCGATGGTTTCTGAGGCCACATCAAGAGTGGCATTCTGTAGAATCTGCTCCTGTTGATTTAATTTTTGCAATTGTTGATTGAACAATTCTAGGGTTTGTTGAGCAGAGTCTAAACGAATTTGCAGTGATTGGGTAGACAGTTGTCCTTCGGCAATATTATCAGCCACTAATGGACTATTACTTTGGGGCTGTAGCGCAATGGGAGTCAGTTGTGCTAATACCTGACCAGTGCGTACTCTGGCTCCTGGTCGTGCATAAAAATCTCGAATTTTACCATCGACAGGTGCTTGGATTCTTACAGAGCGGCCATTTACTAACCCTCCTTTCACGGTCAGGTGAGTTAGTCGATAAGAGATTGAAGCTAACCCAATGACTGTAGCGACAACACCGGTAGACACATAGGCCAGACCAACAAGACTACGCCACCAAATGGAAAATTTTTCATCTGAAAAAGTTATGTTGCTTTTGGGTTTAGAGAGAATCTTAGGCTGAGAAGCCTTAGACAAAGAGTCAACCATGAGTCCTGACGATTTAGCTGTACTAGTGATCCGTAGCGAATGATTTCTGCGTGTATTCATCAAAAATATTACACATAATATTTGTTGCTAATTGTTTGCCTGGGGTCCTTTACGAAACTCTTGGACAAGAACGCCAAAATAGATATTCAGTGTTCATACGCATGTAAAAGTTATGACTTTTTGAACCTGAAGGAGACATCTAAAAGGTCTACCAAGGTGTGTGAAATACCTGCTTTGAATGAAATTCACCCTTCAGAACATGTATTTAAGGTGGAAACAGACAAAACAGCGAGTATAATTTTATACTCGCTGTTTCTGGACAGGATTTTTTGTCAAAAACTTTTCATTCTTCATAAAGCCTTCATATAAGCCGACACCTACGTATATATACGTAGGTGTTAATGGTTCCTAAATCTTCTTAAATTACACACGTTGAAGCGACGTAATGTAGTTAAAACAACGTTGGAATTATCTCAAAGTACAAACTGTATGGGTGCTTGTAGACCAGATTATAGACTGGCACAAGCATGAGTCAAGTTTTGTTAGACCTTGAACACTCCTTCAGGGTTAACAGACATTAGTGGACGACGGGCAGTGCCTTCTCTATGTAAAACCTCATTAGCAGCGAGTAGGCCACTGCTGATGGCTCGTTCCATGAGTCCACAGGGGAAGGGCATTTTCACCCAGTCTCCGGCAAACATTAGGTTGGGAACGGCGGTAGCACTACTGGGGCGGTTAGGATAGCTGCCTGGTGGGAAGCCAGCAAAGTTCTTTTGGTTGACTAACTCTTGGTGCAAAATAGTGGCACCTTTAAGTTCTGGAACAATTTCCCAGAGTTCTTGTTTAAAGGTGTCTAAAAGGGCTTGTTGGGTGGGAAACTGTTTTTCTTTGTAGCAATAGGCATGGAGCTCAACAACACTGCCACCAGTCTCTTCGGCCCATTTGATGTAATCTCCTTGTACTTTGTGGTAAAGGGTGATGCTATCGGTCAGGTCATAGCCAGACAGCGATGTAAACCAGCTTTGGTCCCATTCAAAGTCGCGATCTAGCCAGAACCGTCCAACTGCAAATGGATCGGCAACCTGTAACTCATTGACCTGGGTCGTAACGGTCGGGTGGGGGTCTCCCTGGGATAGGGCAAAAAGATTTTTAATGCCGGGAATATCGGCGGCAAAAATAAAGTAGTCGGCTTCTAAATTGTTGGCAATTTTGTCAGTTTTTTGGATAGATTTGGCGGCAATCAGTTGGATGCGATTATTTTCTTGTTTTAGTACCTTGAATCGAGCTAAATTCTCTTGAGCAGGGCCGCTAATGACGTTGCCATTAGTATCATAGGCAGCACCGTGGCAGGGGCAAACAAACCCGTTGCCATTAGCAGAAACTTCTTTGTTGACGCTACAGCCCTGGTGGGTGCAGGTGAGGGAAATGGCCTTATTGTTGTTGGCTTCAACCACAAACAGACGATCGCCTGCACCATAGTATTCAGTGGTGTCAGTGCTGAGAAGTGGGTTGCGATCGCACCAAAACGGCACCGGATTTACCGCAATATTGCCTTTCTGGTAATCAACGCTGGCAATTTTACCCTCTGCCCAATTGATCTGGCTAACAGTTACCCCAGTGAGAATAGTGCCTCCGTTGGCCTCAATTGCCTCGCTTAAGGGATCCACCAAACAGCGCCCCATGTCTTCACAGGTACCGTTAAAGGCTAGCCCTTCAGGGTTACCAAAAAAGTAAAAGTGAAAAAACTGCATCAGTTCCCCGGCACTGAGCACATCCGGCGCATTCAAGCTGGACTTAGCAAAGGGTAAAAAGTACAGGTCATACAGGCCTTTAGGAAACTGACCCTGTCCCCATTCATCCACCGACAGATGGTCCAACCGCTCATAGGTTTGGGGCATCCGAAAGCTAGTGATTTCTCGAAACACTTCCAAATGTTTCAGATTAGTCAGGTTGATCCCCCAGGTCAGCCGATTTTCTGAAGCCACGGCCAGGTCCACAATGTTCCAGGGAAAGGCCGCATTGCTGGGGTAAAAGGCCTCGGGTTTATAGCCATTTTTGTAGAGAACGGCATAGAAATTGAGAGACTGAAAATTGTCCTGGGCCTTAAGTTCATCCACCAGACTAAACAAGTTGTAATACTGGGGGAAAAAGCCATGGAAACCATGTTCCATCCGCAGTTCATGATCGCCGACCTGGATTGGCCAGCTGGCAATTTTTCCGCCTAATTGGGGAGCCCGTTCTACCAGGGTAACGGCCACACCCCGTTTGCTCAGTTCATAGGCCGTTGCTAACCCCGCTAAGCCGCCACCCACAATAACGGCTGTGGTAGAACGACCTACTTTTTGAGGTAAATCAAGATGATCAACCTGGTGGAGCGTTGGTTGAGGTTTAGCAAAGCGAGTATAGCCAAGGGTACCGCCAACGGCCCCAGCGCTTAATAGTTTGATCGCACTCCGTCGAGAGATATCGGGGGATTGCCAGGTTTCAGGGAATGGATTCATTAAGGAAATAGACGTGGTGAGCGATTATAGGGCTGATGTCAAAGGGGGCGTCAGCGTACCCGAACAGGGGTTACCATGACAGCTGGTCAATACTATATGACTGCAGATTATACGGAGACTCCAGACCATATGGATTGCTAGGAGCTATATTTATTTTCTAAAGAAAATCAGTATTAACTAGCCGTTCGATGGAGCCGTATGTTCAAGTCTTTGCCATGGGCAGAGCGATAAACTTTTCTAGTTGAAGCCCTGAATTTTAACGCAGATATGGTTTAGAAATGCTTTTAGTGAATGGCTATGCAAATTTGATATAAATCATTTTTGGTACAAATCTTAAACCATAGAGGACGGCAGCGGCGAAATACTTATGGCCTTTCTAATGGCTCAAATTAACCGATATTTGCAGGAAATTATAGCTGTTGCCCAGCGGATCTTACTAGAGCTGGTGAGACGACGGCGAAGTCTAATTTTTTGGGCTATTTTCCCAACGTTATTACTATTTCTGAATGGGATGATTACGGCAGAACGGGCTCAGTTAGATCTCTCTGATGCTCTGAATGTGGTGGCTCCACCAACATTGGTGGGGGCAGCGCTATTTTTTAGCTGTTTGGGCGGCAGCGTTGCTACGGTGGTGGCTGAGCGTGAGCAAAATACCTTAAAGCGGCTATTTTTATCGCCGCTGCGGGGGGTGTCTTATTTTCTGGGCATCGTTCTGGCCCATAGTGCCATTGGGGTGGGTCAAGCGTTGTTGGTATTTGCGATCGCGCTGCTTTTAGGTGCCACCTTTCCTGGCCCCTGGCCCCTGGCCATCCTGATTATTCTGCTGAGCATTTTTGCCTATGTTGGGGTAGGCTTTATCCTCGGCACCCAGTTTGCCCGCCGTACCGAGGATGTCAATGCGTTAGTGGCCGCCTTTGGGGTGCCGCTGCTCATCCTGGGCGGTGCCTTTATGCCCACCTCAATTTTTCCCGATTCCCTACTACAGCTGGCCCGGTTCAACCCTATTTTTCACATGACCGAAGCATTGACATTAACCATGGCCGATGAACCCGCAGGTGAACACATTGGCTTTCTTAGCCTATTTGCTCTGGCCATGGTAGTTAGCGGCTGGTTGTCCTATCGGCGAATGCTACAGCTAGAACGTCAGCTTTAGGAGGGCGCTGTCCTGGGGAATACGCTGCGATAGCAGGGCTCGCTAGAAAATAGTAGGGTACGGACAAATCTGTGGACCGACAGGCGTATCGATAATAGCGACATCGACATCGAACACCTGTTTCAAAATATCTGGTGTGAGGGTGTCAGTAACGGTGCCAATGGCTAACAGTTTGCCCTGGCGCATCAGAGCAAGCCGATCGCTGTAACGAACAGCCAGGTTAATATCGTGAAGCACCGTAATGATAGTGAGCCGTTCTGTTTGGTTTAGCTGCTTAAGGAGTTCCAATAGCTGCAGCTGATAGCGAATGTCGAGATAGGTGGTCGGTTCATCTAATAGCAAAACCTGGGGTTGTTGGGCCAGGGCCAGGGCCAGAAAAGCTCGCTGCCGCTGCCCACCCGACAAAGCCGATATGGGCTCATGGCGAAATTGATCCATATCGGTCCAGGCCAGTGCCTGTTCGATATGGTTGTGATCATTAGGGGTCAAATCCCACTGCCACCAGGGCTGGTGAGGGGAGCGCCCCAGACTCACCAACTGATGAACACTTAGACCGTCTGGCAAAACTTGTTGCTGAGGCAACAGGGCTAACTGACGGGCTATGGCCGTTGGCGACAAACTGTGAATATCGCGTCCGCTCAAATAGATGCGTCCCTGTTGAGGGGACAAAATGCGTCCAAACAACCGCAACAGGGTGGATTTACCAGACCCATTTGCGCCTAAAATACTAAGCCATTCCCCTTGATGCAGAGCCAGACTGACCTGATCAATAATGGTCTTGGCACCGTAGCCACCCTGCAGATCATAGACATCTAAAACCATGGCTACCCCCCCATGTACAAATTGTCCTAACCCATGGGATCAACGTTATAAAATTAATTTTGAATATTAGCTTGGCACCCATAGCTGTTGCCAACATTTTGCCGTCCATGCATCTCTTTTTATTATGAACCCTAATGTTGATGCCCAACCTTTACCCAAGCCTATATGCCTATTACAGTGTGGCCTGGGGTGGGATGCTCAAGCTGATGCAGAGCTAGACCTGGATATGGCTGTTTTAGCCCTTGCTAGTAATGGAAAATTAGCCACTGGCAAAGAAGGGTTCATTTATGCAGGCCATCCACGCCACCTATCCGGTGGCATCCAACTGCTCAATGACAGCATTACGGGGGAAGGGGAAGGGGATGACGAACAGCTTTTGATCAATCTATCAAAATTAGCCACCGATATTACAACGCTCCTGTTTGTTGTCAATATTGACTGTGGTGAAGAACAGCAACAAGACTTTAGTCAAACTCAAAACGCTTTTTGGCGTATCTTAAATGGTTCTAACCGGCAAAAGTTGCTACAACAGTCTTTGTGTAGCTCACAGTGGCAAGGTATTACAACTCTTTTTGTCGCTAAGCTAGAACGCAAGGCCGAACAATGGCAGCTAAGCTCACAGCTTGAAGCCAGCCCTTTGAAAAATCTCAATGAGCTATTGCATCAATATATAGCAGTTCCCGGTTGAGATGCATGAGTTTCTAGGCTTTGTCAGAACTGGAAACCTGATTGGTAATTAACTGATCTAAAGACCACTGTCCGGCACCATTAACTAAAAAGAAGGCATAAAAACCAGCGTAGAGTGAAGCGGTTTCTAAGGGCGGAATCTGCAGGCCATCCGCTTTAATATGAAAGAAAATTGCCACTACCATAGTGGCCAGCAGTGCCAAAGCATTTAACCGAGTCAGCAGCCCCAGCATGAGTAATACCGCACTGATAATTTCTACATAGGCAGCACAGTAGGTAAAGAAAACAGGATAGGGTAACCCAATAAAGCTGACAACGTTATCAGCAAACCCATGAATATCGGCAAGTTTATCTAACCCATTGTGAATCATCAGACCGCCAGCAATGATTCTGATCAGCAGCCAAACTATCTGAAACATAGTACTAGCTGTAGTATTGGATGCCAGTAATGTTTGCACAAGGGATGAATTTGTTGAGATATTTGCCTGGGTATCCACCATATTGCGACAGGGGTTAAGATGACTATCGCCAGCATACATCAGGGAGTCAAATCTTGGCTGTTAAGCAAACTAAGGCAACATACTGATGCGCCATAATTGGCAGGCAAAATAACACCTAGTAGACTGTCAAACTTACAATATTCGGATTAGGACCGTGACTAGTGAGTGGTGACTAGTGAATGGTGTTTCAAGTATGAAAGCTGCATTGCTAAGAAACACCTCTACCCGAAAATTAAAACTTGACGCAATACTAGTGCAGCGTCAAAGCTAAAAAAACTGCGATATTTTAGACGCTAAGACGTTGGCAATCGCAAGCCATGTATGACTGCAGCTAAGGAATCAGAATTAAACAAGTTTCCCCATGGTCTGCTATGAGCTTTCTGCTATACGTCCAATGGAGGATATTGAACATTTCAAAGAACAACTATCGGATAGTTCCCCAAGAAAATCAGCATTGATTGTCTTGTTTGAAACTATCCGAGCAGGGTAATGGTTTATTCCTTGTTAGTTTGCTGTTGATCCACAAACTTAGGTCGCCAGTCTTTAATCACTCGCCGCTCCCCACGAGTGACAATTAGGCAGTCGTCATCCACATCTTTAGTGACCACGGCACCGGCACCAACGGTAACATTTTCACCCAGGGTAACCGGAGCCACTAAAACACTGTTTGACCCTGTTTTAGCATTGTCTTTAATCGTGGTTGGATGCTTGTTATAGCCATCGTAGTTGGCAGTGATGGTACCGGCACCAATGTTGACTTTATTGCCCAGGGTGGCATTGCCCAGGTAAGACAGATGGGCCGCGTTGGTTTTGTTGCCAATGGTCGTTTTTTTGACCTCAACAAAGTTACCAATGCGGCAACCTTCGCCAATCACCACCTCACCCCGCAGATGGGTGTAGGGACCAATTTGGCCTGCCCCTTTCACCGTACTGTCGTTGATGACAGAATAGCGAACGGTGGTATTTTCTCCGATGGTGCTATTTTCAATCAGGGTGCCAGGGCCAATGCGACAGCCTGCTGCAATGGTAGTATTGCCCCGCAGATGAGTTTCCGGTTCGATGATCACATCAGGCTCTACTGTCACTGTGGCATCGATGGTAATGCTGTCGGGATTGAGCATGGTAATGCCTGAGAGCATTAGCTCATCTTTAATGCGGCGCTGCAGAACTGTTGCCGCATCGGAGAGTTGTTTACGGTTGTTGATGCCAGAAATCTCTTCAATGTCATCCACATCCAGGGCCATAACCGGTGATAGATCTTTGACGACATCGGTTAAGTAATACTCATTCTGGTCATTATCTGACTTCAGATGGGGCAGTATTGTCATCAGCTTTTGCCAGTTAAAGCAATAAATGCCTGAGTTAATTCGTTTGTTAGCGCGTTGGTCAGGGGTACAGTCGCGATGTTCAATAATCTCAGTGACAATGTAATTCTCGTCGCAAAATACCCGGCCATAGCCAGTCGGGTCATCAAATTGAGCCGTTAAAATTGTGGCAGCATTGTCATTGTCCACATGGGTTTGAACCATTTTGGCAATGGTTTCAGGGCGCAGCAGAGGCACGTCCCCATTGAGTACAAGCAGGTTGCCTTCAAACCCTGCTAGTGCTGGAATAACTTGCTGTACCGCATGGCCAGTGCCTAGCTGTTCAGTTTGCTCGACAAATTCTAGATTAGTCACATGGGCCAGGGTGGAGCGCACTTCATCGGCGGCATACCCCACAATGGCAATCTGGCGCTCAGTTTTCACCTGACTGAGGCTGGCCAGCACATTTTCTACTAAGGTACGGCCACCCAACGGATGAAGTACCTTAGGCAGACGAGATCGCATCCTTGTTCCCTTACCTGCTGCCAGTACCGCCACCGCCAATGAGTTAGTCATAGTAATTATGAAAGTAAAAATTAAGGGTAAAAATTACGGAAGGAGTATACCGCGCAACGGCTTGCCCCCCCAAGTAAACTACCCTACTTTTGGAGGAGGGCGCTTACGCGCTGGGGAGTTCGCTGCGCTAGGTCGTAGGCAGTTGGCTGCGCTAGGCAGTAGGGACGCGCAGTTAGAAAAATCATTGACTGACGAATAGTCTCACATCACCCCCCACTGCCTTCAGGCAGAGCTTGTCGAAGCCCCACTTCCCACTCCCTTTAACCACCGTCGTCGCCAGACCCCCGTTGGTTCCAACGTACATTGCTGCTGCTCCTGCTGGCGGTGGGCCACAATCGCCTCTGCCGTAGCGTTTAGGGTGCGATCGCGGTAGGGTATGGCTGCTCGGGTTTTTAGGTGCTCCTGCTCCTGCTGCGATAACGGGGGCAACGGGCGTTTATCCTTAGTGGCAATGGTACAGGGCCAATGGCGACCGACTCCGGGCAAAGAACCAAGGTTCAGCCCAGTCATGGCCATCGCAGATCGCACAGCAGCAGCACAAGAATAAGTAGCAAGAATTCCACAATCCGCCAGACATTGAGCCGTCAGGGCAAAAAACTCCACGGTCCATAGCTGGGGGCAGCGGGTAGGGGAAAACGGATCGAAAAGGATGGCATCGGCTTGCCAGCCCTGAGTTGCCAGGGGCTGTAGCGTTTGGCGGGCATCACCGATAAGCAGCTGAATATCCAGCGTAGGGCTTTGGTAGCAATGGTCAATAGCCAGGGTTTTGAGGATGACTTGGGTGGCTGGAGTCCAATGGTGAATCAGATTATTTGCAACGGCATTCCTCGGTACCGCCGCATTAATTTCTAAGGCCCGAATTGATACCTGACAGTCAGGATTCACCCGCTGAATCGTATCCAGAGCCGCCGCCGTGTTATAGCCCAACCCATAGCACACATCCAAAATAGCCAGCCGCTCCGCCCTGGCCAGCTCTGGAATATTGGCAGCATCCACATAGTTGCGCTGGGCGTCAGTATAGGCCCCATTACGACAGTGAAAATGCTCCCCAAACTCCTCTGAGTAAAATGTGGCCGAGCCATCCCCCGTTATTTCAAGGGTGAGGTGATCAGATGAATTGTAGGCGTCATCGTTAACCATCAACCAAAGCAATCTTTAAAACGCAGATTACAATAAACATCGTCTTTGCCATTCACTAGAACCTTGGCTGTACCGTTAGCCCCCTCCATTGAACTCCCCCCTATGGTCACCCTCCAGTGGCTAGCCGACCATCTAGGCAATCACCTGGTCATTATCGACTGTCGATTTTCCTTGCCCGCCGCCGATTTGGGTCAGCAGCAATATGACTCGGGCCATATTCCCGGTGCCTACTATCTAGATCTTAATCGGCATCTGTCCAGCGCGGTCCAGGATCATGGCGGTCGCCATCCGCTGCCCGATTGGAGCAAGTTTGTCGATCACATAAACTGTCTAGGTATACAGTCTAATCCCCAAACCCCCGTCGTTATTTACGATGCCTCTCGATTTGCCTTTGCCGCTCGCCTCTGGTGGATGCTGCGCTATTTAGGCCATAAAAACGTGGCCCTATTGGACGGAGGCATTACTGCCTGGACCGAAGCGGGTTTACCCCTGAGCCAGGCAACCCCCGATTCCCAAGGGGGAAATTTTGTGCCCCAGCCCCAGGTTGATTGGGTCGTGGATATTGACTACGTACGAGAACATAAGGATAAATCAGGGGTGATAGTCATTGACTCTCGCTCAGCGGATCGATTTCGAGGAGAGAGAGAACCCATTGACCCCATTGCCGGGTCTGTACCGGGGGCCGTGAACTATTTTTGGAAGGATATTAGTACGGATGCAGGGTTACTAAAATCTCCTGCGGAGTTGGCCAGCCACTGGCAGTCTATAAACGATACAGACGAGATCATTATTTACTGTGGTTCGGGGGTGACCGCCTGTGTAAACTTGTTCTCTCGAGTCGTTGCAGGTAAACCCATGGGCAAGCTTTACCCAGGCGGCTGGAGCGACTGGTGTTCTTATTTGTAACAGCTCCTGGTGGAGATGACTATGGTTTGGTGGTGTGGTTGAATCGTGAGTGGGGAGTAGGGAATGGGGTAACAGAATTATTAATTATCCATTTTCAATTATT
>JAHQVZ010000099.1 GCA_019634055.1 Leptolyngbyaceae cyanobacterium MAG.088 | reverse complement strand
GTGAGTGGTGAATCGTGAATCGTGAGTGGGATGTATTCAATCTATTTGAGAAACGCTATATGCATATGGTTTTGGTGTTGCATGTAAGATTTTTTGCTGAGATTTACTGGCCATTTACTCACGCCCATAGGCTTGCAAATATCGCTCAAATGCATGGTCTAATCGGTGAGTTTCCCCCAACCAATAAGCCGTCAACGCATGCCCAAACGCCCAGGCATTTTGTTTGGGCGGGGCCTGATTATCTAACAAAACTGGCCAAAGGCTAGCCAGGTCAAACGTGGCCTCATCCTTAGCCAGCAGGTTGAATAGTTCATAGGCTAGCTGAAGTTTGCCGAGCACCACTGGCGCTTGCTCTACAGGGATTTTTTCCATTAACGCGGTAGCTAGTAGGTCTGACCCCGTCATCATGAGCGAGACGTAACGCAAAATTGGGCTTTTGAGCAGCTCGGTCACACCCTGAGTGGTCGTCATCTGAAAGCTATATTGGTCAATTAGTTTAGCGGCGGCTTTGGCCAGGGCTGTTTGATTGGTTAAAAACCGGGCCAACCGATATTGCTTAGCGCTTCCCAGGGTTTCGACTAGCTTGAGGGCTAGCATGTCGTCATTCCAGGCGGTGCGATCGCGATCGTAGGTAACCAGAGGCATGACGGTCTCAGCAGTTTGCCCCAGGGTTTCTACCCGATAGGCAACCGCATCTCGAATAGACGCCTCCTTTGGACGCTGTCCATTTTGCCAATCGTAAGGTGGCTGCCATTCACGTATCGGACGTAGTCGATCCACCTGGGTAACCACTACCACCGTAGGCGGATGTTGCTCCATTGCTTTGAGGTCGTCTAAAAAGGTTTTATCGCTTTGTAGGGCTGGGTCAAGGGCCGGTGTAGCCAGCACTAACAGATCTGTATTTGTCGCCTGATCGAGCACCAAATCGCGAAAATCGCCCCGCTCAATTTGTTCATAACCAGGGGAATCAATCAGTTTTAAGGTCTCTCCCGTATTTAGCTGCCAGCTATATTGCCGAATCTGATCCGTGCTTGGCAAAACGTCTACTTCTGCCAAATCTGTCTTAAAAAGCGTATTGATCAGGCTACTTTTACCAGCCCCAGTTCGGCCGACCAACATCAAAGATACCGGCTTTTGCTCAACGGTTTCAGTCGGTGTAGCCTGAGCTAAAATCGATTGCAAGGTGGCAGTTTTAGCCCCCCTCTCTAAGCTTTTTTCAGCCTCTGCTTCAAAAATAGCTGGCAGATTATCACCCCCATAGAGTGCCGCTGTTTGCTGAGCCAGGTTACGCAGAGCCGTTTCCCGCAGCAGCTGACTCAGGTTTACTAATAGCTGCTGATTAGCCTGGGTTGAACTTTTTTGACTAGCCGCCTTTGCCGCTGCCGCTGCTGGATTAATCAACCATTGTGCCCAGTTCCATAGTCGCCATAGCTTACCCATAGAGGGTTCCAGCTTGCGATAAATTTCATAGGCTTCGTAGGCCTGGCCCACGGTTACCTGATTGAGCACCGGTGCCAGTTGGGTCATGGCCCGATCCATATCATCCACCGTTCCCCGGATTAATCCATAGGCCTGGGGCACATAGATAGTTAACAGCGGATATTTAACTTCTGGGTGATAGTGATTAGCAACCGTGGCCACCACCGTCTGACACCGTTGCCAAAATGCAGTCCAATCATCCCAAACTGGCGGATCTTCTCGGGCAGCTGTCAAGATTGGCTGTAGTGCTGTTTCTAGGATCTGATTCTCAGCGCCCTCTGCTGTCACCGTGGTGAGTTCTTCCCGAACAGCTGTGACAATACGGTCAATCTCGCGGGGTTTGGTCCAGCGTACTAACAGCCAGCGCCAGCCTACAAATATCAGTAAAATAACGGCCCAAATCCAGGTCAGCCCCCAGGTACGCAGCTGAAAACCGGCTGCAACCATCACAAAGATTACAACCATTACTAGCGGCAGCACCAATACAACCCACTGCCATCGTTTTAGTTGAACCATCGTCCTTCACCCCATCACCTTTACCAGTTTAAGTGCTGGGTTCGAATCTCTAAAAGGGAAAACATCCGAACCTGGATAAGGACAATGGTAGGCCGTGGGCAGTAAGGAAAATTCACACGTTGAACCCATTTCTCTCGGGTTATTGATCAGAATTTAGCGAAACATCACGAAGTCAAAAACATTTTCAATAAAGTAAAAATGCTGGGAACCCTAATCATGAACCTTAAAATAATCTAAAGGAGAATACCTTATGAAGATTGAAATCATAAGGATGATCTGGGCTGTGGTTGCCGAAACGCCTCCTTGTCAAAGGATAGAATCTTTCTGTGGACGAATTGAACAGATTAGGTTGATACTTCATAATATCGATAGTCGCGTGACGCTCTCACCCCAAGAACATGTGGCCATAAAACAATACTTAGTTGAACGGCAACACTTAATTCAAGATTTTTACGTAGAACATGTCATATAGTTCAGGGGTGACTTCTTTGCCAAGTCATCATGGCTTTGCTGAGTATCAGTGCTCCTACTAAAGCAACCCTAGATGTTAACAACATTGCTGAAACAACAATATCAAAATATTGTGCCTAGACGTTACACGACTAGATAGCACGGCAAAAATGGGCAAAGTCTTATGACAATGGGTAGAATTATCTTTCTCCCATTTATCTCTCACCTAAGTACTGAGCTTGATTTTTC
Organism: Leptolyngbyaceae cyanobacterium MAG.088; assembly: GCA_019634055.1. Lineage (GTDB taxonomy): Bacteria > Cyanobacteriota > Cyanobacteriia > Phormidesmidales > Phormidesmidaceae > Leptothoe. The sequence goes on along the minus strand of JAHQVZ010000099.1, from coordinate 12,388 downwards.
ATTGACAAGAGATAACGTATCTACTACTACGCCATGAAAACGCCTGAAATTTAATAATTTCAGTGCTTTAAGCGGTAGATTTACAATGCGATTACCAATTTTTAATTGATATAGGCCACTGTCCGTTATGGGGATATACACGGCCTTTTTTAGTTTAATATTGACAAAAAAATCGATTTCTAAACTTTCTTGCGTAAAAGAGGAGAACACCATGAATTATTGTCTAAAAAATATAAAAAATCAATTGTTCATTAATATTTAATATAATTCCAAGACCTTTGACAAAGAGAAAGGTTACGGGTATTTGGATATATAAGTAATACAGTTGTTGATCAGTGTAAATTCCTAGTTTTGCTGAAGACTGGCAACGTTTGATGGTTTCTGGATGGAAGATTACTATCCTGGTAGCCCTAAAGAGCTAAGGGTAGGGGAATGGGTAGGCATCCAATCGTGTATCAATGATGACGCGACGAAAGCCCTGCTAGACAACCTATTCCTCGAAAAAACTTGGCTGGAATTGTCAAAACCTTGGTGACAGCAATGCGTGAATGCTAACTATAAGCGCGTGCCTTGTCAGGTTTTTTGGGGAATTATTTAATGTTCCTATAGGGCCCGACCATGCCTGACCTAGCCTTCTTGTTGTGGACTTTTCTGGTGGGACGTAGGGGTAGTATCCCTTCAATTTTTCTACACTCGTTAACAATACTGATCGTTTGCCTGTTGTCTCAGCGCTCAGGCTTCGCCCAGATTGTTCCTGATGATACTTTGCCCAGCCCTTCGACTGTTCCAAATGGAGCCGAATCAGGCACATTATCCAATGTGTTAATCGAAGGAGGTACCCAGAATAATAGTATTCTGTTTCACAGTTTCGAGCAGTTTAACGTTAACTCGACTCAACAGGTGCGCTTTCGCAATTTTGCAACCATTGACGCTATTTTTTCTCGGGTTACTGGAGGATTGTCATCTAATATTAACGGACAGTTAAGAGTAGATGGCGTCGCTGATCTATTTTTTTTGAACCCTAACGGCGTGATTTTTGGGCCAGATGCTCGGTTAGATATCAACGGAGCCTTTGTCGTTTCCACAGCTGAAAGTTTTATTTTTCCAGATGGTAGTCTCTTTAGTGCTGTTAATCCCTCAGCGCCACCCTTACTTACTCTGAATGTGCCAATTGGTCTGCAGTTTGGCGCTAACCCTCAGCCCATTATCGTCGATGGAGCTAGCCTTAAACTACAACCTGGTAACCCCCTGGCATTATTAGGCGGAGACATTCTTATTGATGAGGGAGACTTTAAAACGCCTGGAGGACGATTAGTCCTGGGGGGACTCGCTAGCCCAGGAATTTTAACTCTGGATTTAAATGCGATCTCATCCGAAGACATTTTAGCCATGCCAGCTAATGCTGAACGGGCCGACGTTACTATGAATAATAGTAATGTCTCCACCCAGTTTGAAGGGAATGGAGACATTAGTATTTATGGGCAAGATGTCACGTTAACAGCCAGCCGAATCGAGTCTGGAATTCAAGAGAACTCAGGCAGTTCTGGGAGTCAGGCAGGCAATATTTTGCTGGATGCCACGGGAGATGTACAAATTTCTCAGAACTCTAGAGTGATCAATGAGGTTAGAGATAATGCCCTAGGAGACGGTGGCAATATTACCATCAGGGCCGCTAACCTGGCTGTTAGCGATAGCAGTAAACTTTCTACAGAAACTGCCAGTGCTGGCAGAGCGGGCAATATTTTAATTGATATCGAAAACCTGATTCTGGTGGAAGGTGACGAGCAACAAGATTCTATAACCCTGATTTCATCGTCTTCCAAGGATGGTGAATCAGGAGCCACTGGCAATGTTACCCTGACCGCACAAGAGATTGTTTTAGAGGGTGATGTGCGGGTTGAAATTAACCATGATGGCTCAGTCTCAGGCGGAGATATTACCCTTGAAAGTGAGTCGTTTCAATTGCTAGCCGGGGCCTCAGTCAACAGTGTTGCCAATGGTACAGCAGCAGCAGGGGATGTTAACCTGCAGGCTAGCACCATTATCTTGGACGATCGGGGCAGTTCTATCGACGATTCTGGCTCCGCAGGCATTGATTCAACCGTAGGGCCTGATGGTGAAAATGCAACGGGAGGTACGGTTAATATTACGACTGACAATTTGACCGTCATTGGTGTGCGTATTGGTGCCACCGTTCAGGGCATGGGGCAAGGCGGCCAGGTGGTGATTAATGCCAGTGATACCGTCACTTTGACCACTGATGAGACGTCTGGGGTTAGCTCTATTGCCAGTGCTATTCGAGAAAGTGGATCAGGGGTGGGTGGAGACATTGTCATTGAGGCACGACGACTGATTGTTGAAAATGGATCGGTAATTGATGCTGGTGTGGACGGCTCAGGCACCAGTGGCACTATCACGCTGGCTATCGAAGAAGATATTATTTTGCAGGGGAGACTGTCAAATGGTCAGCCTAGCAGTATTCTCACTCAGCTCAATCGGGATGTCACGGGAGTGGGCTCTGACATTACCATTAGTACGGCGAAATTGAGCCTGGCAGATGGTGCTCAGATTTCGGCAGCAACGCGAGGGAATGGTCCGGGGGGTGTCGTCACTATCCAGGCTAGTGAAAGCATCATTCTGACCGGTTCAACTCCTCAAGTGGCGCTCTCTGATGAGACTGATGCCAATTTTATCGCTAACAATGGGAGTTTTGCCAGTGGCATTTTTGCAGACTCACCGGGAGTTGGGGATGCTGGAGATATTGAAATTGTTACGCCTGAGTTAGTGGTGCAAGATCGCGCTCAGATTTCTGTGAGTAGTGCCAATGAAGGTTCCTCAGGCAATATCGAGGTGACCGCTGACAATATTGTATTGGACGGTGGTGTTTTAAGGGCAGATGCGATCTCAGGTGCAGATGCCAATATTACCCTCAATGTTCAAGAGGCCCTAACATTACGTAACGGTAGCCAGGTTTCCACCAATGCCCGAGGCACCGTCAGTGGCGGTAATATAACCATAGCTAACCCCACTATCGTTTTACTCAGGGATCAATCCAGCATCACGGCAGAAAATCCAGGTGGCACGGGCAATGGCGGTAACATTAGTATTGAAACCGATTTTTTTATAGCCGCTCCTGAAGGGCTCAATCGTATTATTGCCAGTGCCGATCGAGGTAATGGTGGCAATATTAATATTGTTACTAACTCACTCCTGGGAAGAGCGTTTCAAGATTTTTCCGCCTCCTCTCGATTTGGTGTAGACGGTGATATTGAAATTGACTCTCCTCACCTTGACCCCACCAGAGGCATTACTGCGCTTCCTAGTCGTCTGGTTGATGCCAGTAATCAAATAGCCAATGCCTGTGCCATTGATCGCGAGAACCAGGCTAAATTTGTTGTCACTGGTCGAGGTGGTTTGTCCGTTACCCCTGCCAGCCAACCCACTGGCATTAACCCACTACCCGACCTCGGTACCCCGGTGAGCACACAGGTTAACCAAACTCATACCGCCCTTCAGGAAGCTCACTCCTGGTCTGTTGCAGCTAATGGGGATATTCTCTTGACAGCAGATTCTGCGGGTGGGTCTTTGAGTCACTCTCTCGACCCCCTTTTACAGACAGCGGCCCACGCTTATTATCAAGCTGACTATGGCCAGGCCATTAACCTGTGGACTCAAGTCATTAACAGCTTGCCCCAAGACAGTGCCCCCCTGAGCCAGGCCACAATCTTTAGCAACCTGGCTTTGGCCTCCGCTCAACTAGGTCAATGGCAACAGGCAGATGCAGCCATCATAGCCAGTCAGCAGTTGCTAACCCCTGAGAACACATCTGCTCAGGTATTAGCCCAAATTCTCAATACTCGTGCCAGTTTGCACCTCAGTCGAGGTAACCCTCAAACTGCTCTGGACGATTGGCAGCAAGCGGCAGATGCTTATCAACAAGCGGGGGATACAATGGGCTATTGGCAAACACAGTTAAATCAGGCCCAAACTCTGCAGTCTCTTGGGCTATATCGTCAGGCCGAAACAATTTTGACGACAATTATCACTCACCTTGCCGATCAGCCCCCTTCTCTACTCAAAGCCACTACCCTGCTTACCCATGGCCATGGGCTACGTAATAGCGGAAAAACAGCCCAGGCACAACAAACTCTAGAAACGGCCATGGCCATGGCCCAAACTTTAAACCAACCGACGCTTATCAGCCCAATTTTACTTAACCTGGGGCACGTTACCCAGACCGATGCCGAGCAGGCGTTTGCTCATTATCAAGAGGCCTTAGAAATAGCTCCCACATCCCTGGGACAGTGGCAAGCGGCCATTAGCCAGTTACAATTGCTGGCCACCCAAAATCCTGAGGCTGCTCAACATCTGTGGACCGACTTACAACCTGCGCTATCCCAGGCAAACTTTCCTAGCAATCGAGACGCGGTCTATACCCAATTGCACCTGATCCATACCCTATTGCACCATGGGCTTGTCTCCAGTTCATCCGAGAATTTTATGGCCCTGCTAAACCATACCAATCAACAGGCATTATTTTTGCAAGATACATTTGCTCAGACCTATATTTTAGGCTATCAGGGAGACTTCTACAGACAACAACAACAGTGGAGTAAGGCTGAAGCGTTTACCCAAAAAGCATTTCAGCAAGCCCATACCCTGCAAACACCAGAGGTAGTATATCCACTCGCCATACAGTTAGGACGGTTACAAAAAGATCAGGGTAAACGTGCCGAGGCCATTGCCGCTTACGGTGCTGCCATTGACGCCCTGGAAATTCTCCGTAAAGACCTGATTTCTACAAGTGATGATGTTCAATTTACGTTTCGGGATGATGTTGAACCAATTTATCGCGAATTTGTTAAACTCCTGCTTCAGAATGATCATGATCGCGTTCCGACAAAAGATGAGCTGAGACGGGCAAGAGAACTGATTGAAAATTTACAAGTTGCAGAAATCAATGATTACTTTCAGGATGATTGCATTCAGGGAACTCCAGCCTTTGCTGATGAAATTGATCCGAGTGCGGCAGTAATTTATCCAATTTTGCTGGATGGTCAGCTCGATGTCATCGTCAGCGTAGGTGATGATATTCAGCATTATAGTCAACCTGTGGCCCCCCAGGAGATTACAAAAACAGTTCAACAATTACTTGGGGAACTAAAATCTCCTCACAAAGCCAGACGACCCTATACAATCCGACGCCTGCAAACGCTTTATGACTGGATTCTTGCCCCTGCAGAAAACTACCTGGCTCAGCAAGGTGTAAAAAGCTTAGTCTTTGTTGCTGATGGTGTTTTGCGCACATTACCCCTAAGTGCACTCCATGATGGTGAGCAGTACCTGATTGAAACCTATAATGTTATCCTTTCTCCTGGTTTGAGTCTAATGGATCCCCATCCCTTACCCCAACAGGGGTTACAAATGTTGGCAGGGGGGGTGAGCGAAGCACGACCTGGCTTTGCGCCATTACCCTTCGTGCGTGATGAATTGCAACAGGTAACGGCCCAAATGCCTAACCATCAGATCCTGTTCAACCAGGCTCTCACCACAAGTAACCTTGTCGACAGTCTTAAGACAACGCCAGCAAGTGTGGTACATCTTGCGACCCATGGAGAGTTTGGGCCAAGTGCTGACGATACATTTATTCTCACCTGGGATGGAAAACTCACTATGGAGGAAATGAGCCAGGTTTTACAAGCTCGTAACTTAAGTGACCTATCCCCTGTGGAGCTGTTGGTGTTTAGTGCTTGTAAAACAGCCTCAGGCGATAGCCGGGCCGTGTTAGGCATTGCTGGCACGGCCATTCGTTCTGGGGTCCGCAGTACATTAGCCGGGCTATGGGCCATTGATGATCAGGCGGCTGCCACATTTATGATCGAGTTTTACAAGGCGCTGGCTCAACCAGGCACCACTAAGGCTGACGCCTTTCGTCAGGCCCAGCTAGCATTAATAGCAGACCCCCGGCTATCCTCTCCTTATTATTGGAGTCCCTTTGTCCTGGTAGGAAATTGGCTATGATGGACACCAAAGTGATTGGTCAAGCGCTCTGTTATGGCGCTCATTTCCTAATCTCAGAAGAGAAATCTTTGAAAGAACTTTGTGAATCACTGCAGTACTTAAAAGGGATATTTCGTTGATGAAAAGATTTCTAGTAAAAACGACATTTTCGATACTTGCGTTAGATTATTTGCTATTTTTCTGACTTATCTAAATCATCCAGGCTATCAGCGCAGTATTTTTTAAATTTTAGAAAATTCTTGGTATTAATTTCAGCAACTGAGTTGTCATTCACCCAATCGTGCAGTGAATTGATTTCACTATTTAATGTTTTTATTTTGGATGCTGAAGGATTAAATTCATCTCCCTTTTTACCCATTTCTTTAAACAGTTTTGCCTGCTTGCCATGGTAATCACCAAGTCATTGCCAGTGTTTTGGGGGCTTATGGATCAGACTCTTGAGTGAGGGGCAGTCTATACTCTGAGTCGTTAAATATTAGCTAACTTTCCATGGGTTAGCAGTCCTCTTTGGGGAGCGAACTCTAAATCTCGCTGGATTCCTCAACTTTAATCTCACGTAGATCGAGTGATGCTGTGCCTGGTGTGAAGTAATATTCACCGGTTAATCCGAGTTCAAGGTCAAGTCCAGCCATTAAGTCGGCTTCCATCACTTTATTGCCTAGTTCAATGTTGCCACTGTGCTCAAACTTAAACCAATCAGGGTGGTTGGCCTTTAGGGGGACCGTAAATTTAGTCCATTGTTGACCAGGTTCAACGCATAATCTCTCGTAGTCTAGGGGGGCGGTACCATAGGCCCAAATTTCACCATCGCGGTCCATAAAGCGTATGCCCAGGCAAACAGAGTCTGAGGAACGGGCTTCGAAGGTTAATTGAGCGGTTTCGGGAAGTTTTTCTGGAATAAGGTTTTTAGGCACAATACTCACGCTAGTGCCATAGCCATGGCGGGCAAAGTCTATGGTGAGGTAAGGGTTGGACTGTGCTCGATTTACATGGGCCTGAACCCAGCTAAAGTCACCCCCTTCATGGGATTTTGCATCTGGATCAGCCCAGGATTTACCAACAGTAGGCGTTTCTAAAGAAAAGTCTTGATAGAGTCCATCGGATGCTTCTTTTCCTTCTGCGGCCTTTAGACCATGGTATCGATAGATGTCAACAGTGGGCTCAACATCAAGGTCAACGTCGGGCACATTTTGAGTTGAGGGAACCCGAGACATGATGTTTTGACGAGATTCGTCCTGATTGGCTCTGGCAGCTGAAAGCGACAGTAGTGATAGTCCTAGAAAAATGGAGCCCAATATGGGATGCCGTAAACGTTTCATATGAAACCCCAAATAACAACTATTTCAAAAATGCCCATAATTGATCTAATTTTTCCCAGTGAATGTATCGGAGTATTGGGAATGATTTATGTCACTTGCTTAACGTACTTGCACTCGACCGTCTGCATAGACTTCAACCATACTTTGACCAAATAGCGTATTAAAACGACTCACTTTTGAACAATTGATGAGATAGGGTACTGCCATGACAGGGGTACTTTCATCATCTACATTTATGGGATTGCCTCTATCGCCTGCCTCAATCTGGAAACCTCCGTTTTGGGTCACTATCATCGTGACCTTGGTGAGGTACAGGGCAGAGGTTTGCTTATCTTGGGCTGAGTCAATAACAACGTTTATCTCTGCTAAGTTTTCAGGACAGACAGAAACAGTCTTTTCATGCTGCTGAGGGTTTACTGTATCTAGTTGTTGACGGATTTCTTCCTCAAGCAAGCTGGTTAACTCTGAACTCAGTAAGGTTTCATTCACTGCAGTCGCTACAGAGGGCTGATTACAACCCCACATGGTCATCACTGCCAATGTTACGGCCACCCCAAACGGCATTTTAGTAGTTAGCCTGGCATTGTGTTTTGGCATTGATCCGTTATCCAATACTTTATCCAAAACTACAACGTGTCTATGGGGCATCAGCTGAATATCTTGCAGTCAGGATAGATAGTCCTCAAGAAAGCTATGAACCTTCTCCATAGAGAATATCTATTCTTGGTCTTTAGTTTGACTCAACAACTTCACACTAATCTGGGTTTGGTCCGGGTTTGCATCCTTCCCTTTCCATCGTTCATTGCACGTCACACTCACTGTCTCAACCCTGATTTTTAGCTTTGACGCTGCCCTAGTAGACTGTCAACTTTAAAGATTCAGGTTAGGGCCGTGAGTCGTGAATTGTGAATCGTGAATCGTGAATGGGGTTTCAAGTCTGAAAGCTATCTTGCTGAGAAACTCCTCTACCCGAAAATTATAAATTGACACAATACTAGTTTCAATTCCTATTCTAATGACCAATCCCAAACCTTAGGTTCTTCTTCAGATGTGGTCACAATAATCACCAAGACTAGTCCTTCGCGCTCAATAAACTCCATCCGACATAGGCCTAACCCCGTCCCCGCACAGTCTCGTACCTCTTCATAGCCCAAGTCTCGCATTTGCTGTACCGCGAGACTGACATAGTTTGCAGGTGGATAGGTTCTCGGAGCCCAAATCTCTTGGTCGATCAGCGCCCGCGCTGATGCATAGGTCATACCTACTTCCATGCCGTCAATCACATCCGGTAGAACCTCTGCATCAGCGACCTGCTGAGCCATGGCAGGGGCCGCAAAGGTGGTATGGGGAGTTCCCCAAAAAACACCGAATACCGTGAGCGTCAGTAGGGAATAGACTTTCCAAGTAGAGAGAATCATGGTGGCGGAGATAAATTACAGATTGAGCAAACCCATAAGTTGAACGACAAAGGCATATACAGTCTGCAACCTGAGATTTTCCTACGTAAATGGCGAGAATACCGAAGAATGCAGCTATACCTATATAGGTTAATGACTGAAATTACTCATTTTTAGTTGCAGAAGCCTACAGTGGTCCTTTGTTATACCCCTTGAAAAGCGATGGATTCTAATGGTTTAAGGATTGTCTAGTACCAAGCGAAACCCAAATAAAATGTGTCGAGAGTCTACAGGCCGATCATGCTGATAGGCCGCTCGACAAAACCCTGGGAAATCATCCCAGCTGCAGCCCTTGAGTAAAACCTTGGCCCCACCCCTGGTTAATGTGCCCGTGTACTCAAACACATTTCCTGACATATCTTCAACGCCATAAGGACTCTGACTCAGCGGGTAGGTGCCCACTTCACTGGTGCCATAGGGACCATGCTTCGACCAGTTTGTGCCGTCATCACGCCATTCGCTACCCCAAGGGAAATAGCGTCCATCGATCCCCCGCGCCGTCTTTTCCCATTCCAGCGCGGTCGGTATTCGGTAACTTACGCCATCCTGGGCCGATTTCCATTCTGCATAGGCGACTGCATCCCCATAGGAGATCAGGACTACTGGATGGTTTGCTTGCCCTGCTGGATACTGCTTTGCCTGCCATAGATAGGGTTCTACATCACTATAGGGATGGACTAAAAAGCCCTGCTCTTGATACTCCGCTGCCGAAATTCCTGGTGACCGATGCCCTGTCGTTTGCACAAATGCCTGATAATCTGCGTTGGTAATCAGGTTTTGTCCCATGCAGAAAGCGGGTAAATTCTCTGTATGGCTGTTTGGTTCTCGCTCAAACCATCTACGACTGCGGTAGCCTGCCTCCGCTGCGGCTACATTCTCTGGAGAGTCGGCAAAGCCTTCGGCGCTAATGCGATAGGCGTAGTCCCGTTCGGTGCGATCGCTACCCGCAATAAACTCGCCACCCTCCACATAGACAAACCCTGGCACCACCTCACAGTCTGCCGGAGTAATATCAGATGCATAGCCAGAAGACACATCCTGACAACCAATCAGTAGCAACAACAGACTCAAGTTTCTACTAATTGACCTTGCCATTGCCACTCCTTTATCAAGACGTCTGATATCTTAAAACATCTGTCTGAGAATAGGCTGTGAATTTGAGTATAGTCATCGAGTGATTAGGGCTGGTCGTCATCGAGATCATTGTGTTGAACAGCCATCAAACCTTGTCTGCAATGGCCATATGACGAGCCGTAAAACCAAATAGTAAAGCCGTTGTAAGTACTGCTGTGCCAGCACTCCACATTAGAATTTTACCCACCAGTATTAACGGTAGGTTTTGGGCAGATACCTGTCTAAGTGCAAATATTTTTAAGCCATCTACATTGTTTTCAAAACTCACTTCAACAGGAACAACGTCACCAGACTGGGTCGTAATCTTTCCTCGCAGACCGTTTTTATCATCCCCTTGATCTCTATAGGTGATGAGAATTCCCCAGCTTGTCTTTTTAATGTTTGGAATTGAGATAGTATCCAGATAGTCATCCAGTTCACCCTGGCCAACAGTCGCCTGAAAATCTTCAGAGAGGTAACCATAGGCTGTTTCCAGTTGATCTTGTTGAACGGCAGCAAAAAACTCATCTGCAGACGCCACAAAGTCTGGTTTGGAAAAGTGCGAAGCAGCAAACCCCAGCAAGCCTATACTTCCGAAACCGACTAGAGCGGCTGTAAAGTGAGTTGCAAAATTCCTGAGAATTGGTCTAACGTTCTTCATGTTTTGGCTGTCCGTTCGCTATTCCTGGCGTTCATTTGCAAACTTCCAGGTTGAGTGCGCCCTTGATTTAAGAAACATCTATACATTCCTAAATTACGCATATGTCATCCCAGTAATGGATAAAGTTCTGATTTTCTTGAGCTGTAGCAATCTAAAAAATATATTTGACACTAATTTTGAAGCTAATGTCGAAATCGTATTTGCGTATTCGTTATAGAAGTAGAGCGTGGGAAAAATGTGCCACTGCTCTGCTTATCTAAACGAGTTACCCCTATGAAATACGCGATTTTGGTTTACGAGACGGAACAGGACTTTGCGAATCGAGAGCAGCATATGCCTGCCTATAATGCTTATTCCCAGGCATTGTCTGAGGCCGGGATACTAACTGGTGGAGCAGCCCTCCACCCTGGTCACATAGCGTCTACCGTTCGTCTAAAGGAGGGCCAGCGGCAGGTACAGGATGGGCCCTATGCCGATACCAAAGAGCAGTTGGGAGGATTCTTTTTAATTGACGTACCCGACCTGGATAGTGCTTTGGACTGGGCCGCTCGCTGCCCGGCTGCTGGTCTCTGTGCTGTAGAAGTCCGCCCCCTATTAGTGATGGACCAGAACTAGAAGGTTGCCATGAAACTATATTATTTTCCCCCTTCCCCCAATTCCCGCAAGGCTCAAGCGGTGGCCATTCACCTGGGGCTGTCTGTAGAGCTGGAACTGGTTAATCTACAGCAAGGGCAGCAGCGCACTGCAGAATTTCTAGCCCTTAATCCCACGGGGCGTATTCCTGTTTTGCAGGATGGAGACTTTGTTTTGTGGGAGTCCACGGCGATTATGCAATATTTGGCCAGTCAGGTTTCTACGCCATTATGGCCTGATGATGCGAAACGGCGAGCCGATATTATGCGCTGGCAAAGCTGGCAGTTGGCCCACTGGTCGAGGAGTACTCAACCGATTCAGTTTGAGCGGTTTGTTAAAAAGGTGTTGCAGTTAGGCGATCCTGATCCGCAAGTACTGGAGCAAGCTACGGAAAACTTTCATCGAGAAGCTACTGTTTTAGATACTCACCTGGCCTATAAAGACTACCTGGTGAACAATACCCTCACCCTGGCAGACTTTTCGGTGGCGAGCAATTTAACCTATGGGGCCATTGCCCAGTTTCCCTTAGAAAAGTACGATCACATCCGGGCCTGGTATGGCCGGATTGAGGCGCTACCTGCCTGGCAACAAACGGTACCTCAGTCACCTGAAGTGGCACCTCAGCCACCTGAAGTGGCACCTCAGCCACCTGAAGTGGCACCTCAAGGATAGGTTCACAGGAGATAACAATGGACGCACGTCGAGCGGCAGAACTGGCAGCGCGCAACTCCTATGGTCGTTTAGTGGCCTATTTGGCGGTGCGATCGCACGATATTTCCGCTGCCGAAGACGCCCTCGGCGACGCCTTTCTCAAAGCCCTTAATACCTGGCCAGATAAAGGCGTGCCCAACAACCCAGAAGCCTGGCTCCTGGTAACCGCCCGGCGACGACTCATCGACGTTGCCCGGCGCTCTCAGACCCATGCCAAAATACTCAATACCCTCAATCTTAGCGGAGTCGAAACTCCGGACTCTCCTAGTGACATCACGTTTCCCGATGAACGCTTAAAACTGTTGTTTATCTGTGCCCACCCGGCCATCCATGTGAATATTCGCACACCGCTGATGCTGCAAACGGTGATGGGCCTAAACGCCGCCCAAATTGGGTCCGCATTTTTAGTGGCACCCACCACCATGGGACAGCGACTGGTGCGGGCCAAAGCCAAAATTCGCGATGCGGGCATT
>JAHQVZ010000098.1 GCA_019634055.1 Leptolyngbyaceae cyanobacterium MAG.088 | reverse complement strand
GTTGACGCTGCCCTAGCTTCCAACACGATTGCCTAGGCCCCAGTCTTCATGCCACTGCCTATTGCCCCCACTCCCTGCTGGTAGCATATGAAAACTTTGCCTTCATATCCATATTGCCTATGAACTCTGAGCCAATCGCAGAAAACCAGTCTCAGAAAGTGTTATACCGAATTTTAGATGCCAATCTGGATCGGGCTCGCGAAGGGCTTCGTATTATTGAAGAATGGTGTCGATTTGGCCTCAATGACATCACCCTCACAGAAGAAATAAAAAACCTGCGTCAAACCCTGGGCAGGTGGCACAGTGACGCCCTACGCCAAAGTCGCGATACTCCCGGAGACACCGGTACCACCCTCAGTCATCCCCAAGAAGAAAAGCGTGATGATTTACAAACAGTGGTGCAAGTCAACTGTTGCCGTGTTCAGGAAGCGCTGCGCGTCCTTGAAGAATATGGCAAACTCTATGCCACCGAAATGGCCAGTGGTGCCAAACAAATGCGTTATCAGCTTTACACCTTGGAAAGTAAACTACTGGGGCATGGTTTGCGACAGCGATTGTCCCAGGCTCATACCTATCTAGTAACCTCCCCTAGCGATCGTCTATTAGAAATTGTAGAAGCCGCCCTCAAAGGAGGGATCGACATTGTCCAGTATCGGGAAAAAACAGCCGATGATGAGGTAAGACTAGAACTGGCCAGTAAAATGAAAGGCCTTTGTCATGATTACAATGCGCTGTTCATTGTGAATGACCGTGTAGACATTGCAGCAGCTGTTGGTGCAGACGGTGTGCACTTAGGACAACAAGATCTGCCCATGGCTGCCGCTCGAAGTATTCTAGGGCCGTTACCGATTGTTGGGCGTTCAACTACGAGTCCATCGGAAATGGCGCGAGCAATTGACGAAGGGGCTGACTATATTGGCGTAGGACCTGTGTATGCCACACCGACTAAGCCTGGAAAAGCAGCGGCAGGGTATGATTACATTCGCTACGCTGTAGCAAATGCTCCCATGCCCTGGTTTGCCATTGGCGGCATCGATTTAACCAACGTCGCTGCAGTCCGAGAGGCTGGGGCTTCGGGTGTGGCGGTGGTGCGCGCAATTATGCAGGCTGATGACCCGATTCAAGCAACCCAGGCCTTGACCCAGCATTTTTAATTAGCAGATTTCCTATGAACAATAGCGCTGATAAAGCATCTATAACTCTTCAGGTCAATGGTCATGCCCAATCCTGTCCTGAGGGGACAACATTGCCACAGCTGCTAACTCAGCTCAATATGGATCCCCGTTTGGTGGCAGTTGAATATAACGGTGAGATTTTACATCGTCAGTTTTGGGAGTCTACGGTGATGCAACCAGACGATCGACTGGAAGTGGTCACTATTGTTGGGGGAGGGTGATACGGTAATCCCCACAATGGTGACTATCAGCCTGGTCTGACTAAACACGTTAAAGTAAGGGTGGCTGCACCGGTTGATCCCAACCTGGTGGGTCAGTATCAGCATTTTTGCACCCTGCATCATGAGTCGATTTAAGCTAACTCAATTTACGTCTTGGTTACGGCCTCTGCTCAAACCTTTTTTGGTTTGTGTTCTCGCGCTGGTTCTAGTTTTTTCCCAAGCTGATAGTGCTCTGGCGGCTCGCGCTGGCGGTCGCATTGGCGGTGGCAGTTTTAGAGCCCCTAGTAGACCATCCTATGGCCGGACTTATTCATCGCCCCGTAGCTACCGCAGCCCATCCAGTGGTTATTATCCTGGCGGTGGTTTTGGCTTTCCTTTGGTGATGCCGCTGTTTGGTTTTGGGGGCGGTGGGTTGTTTAGCTTGCTGGTGTTTTTTGCGATCGCATCCTTCCTAATGCGTAGCTTTCGCTCTGCTGGCTTTGACGATGGAGACAGCTACACGCAAAACCCAACAGTGTCCGTAGCCCGTATACAAGTAGGCTTACTGGCCAAGGCTCGTCACCTTCAAGATGACCTAAATCGTTTAGCCGCATCAGCAGATACCAGTTCTTCCGCTGGGTTAACCAACGTATTACAAGAAAGTACTCTTTCTCTGCTGCGGCACCCAGAATACTGGGCCTATGCAGATACCGACACGGTTCAGACTAAGCTGACATCAGCTGAAGTTGAATTTAATCGTCTAGCCCTGATGGAACGGAGTAAATTTAGCCATGAAGCCGTCTCCAACGTCAATAACCAACTCTCTGGAAATGACAGCGCGGCCCTGCCTGATGCCGACGACAATCCAGTCTCTGGTGAATACATTATTGCTACCTTGATTGTGGCCGCCCAGGGTAAATTAGCATTGCCTAATGTCAACTCTGAGCAAGATTTAAACAAAGCTTTGAACCAAATTGGGGCAATCACCAGTGACTCACTAATGGCGGTTGAAGTTTTGTGGACCCCCCAGGCCAGCGGTGAAACCCTGACTAACGATGAAGTTATTGCCCAATATCCCAATTTAAAACTGGTTTAGCGTTGTACAGACACAATTAAAGCGATATCAGCAAGCGGGAGCCTGTCCATCAGGCTCCCGCTTTTAATTTAAAGGTGCCGTATCGATAGAGTTTTGTTTGCGCATTCGTCTATAGACAGTTTTATCAAATGTTTTTACAGGTCAACGACCATATACGTACAGATCCAGGTATATTAGTTCCGGTTTAAGGGCGTAACCCGGTAGCCGAAAACGAGTTAATGTGCTTAACTTTTGAACAATCTCCTTTGCGCCTGTTGTCTAGAAGGTTCCCATGCTTGTCCTGCTTACCCGTGTTCTACTTTGGGCCACTATTGGGCTTTTAGTTTGGTACATTCTGACTAAAATTATTCCAAAACAATATCTCACCTGGTTTGGTGGAGTAATTGTTTTGTTACTCATTGTTGCTTCGTTTGCGAATCCTAATGATGAAAGTATTGGCACCATTTGGCGTTTGCTTTCACTGCCTCTAACACCTCTAGGGGCAACCATTTTATTGCTGGGGTCAGCCATTAGCGATGGGTGGGGGAAAGTCAAAGGTCAACAGGTGGCAGCAGCGCTAGCAATTCTAGTCATCACTAGTTTGCCTATTTTTAGCCGCTACATTGTTGCCCGCTCAGAACTAGAAGTACAACAGGCATTTGCGGATCGGGCGGCACAATGTGCTGAGGTTTGTCCCGCTGGATTGCAAGGCCCCAGACTAGATCGCACAGGGGCAATTGTCGTTCTTGGTAACGATGCCGGAGATTCTAAGGGCACCGTCGCCTTTCAAAGCGCTAGCGATCAAGCCTACAACTCTACGCTTGTCCCCCGTTTAATTTATGCCTCTCAGCTCTATAGTGACGCTCGTCAGGCAGGGGCCAATCCATTTGTGGTCGTGACCGCTGATCCAGGAGGGACTAGTGAAGCCAGTCAAATCAAACGTCAAAATATGAGAACGGTATTGATCAATAATGGTGTGCCAACAGAAAATATTCGGTTTGAATCCACTGGCTTAAATGTACACGGGACAGCAGAGAGAGTAGATAATTTCTTACGTACCCAGCAGGTATTGCCTGCGAGAAACAATCGCAGTGAACCCACGGATCCACGGATTATGTTAGTGGCTCCAGCCATGACCATGACACGCTCAGCATTGACCTTTGAGAATATGGATATGCAGGTCATTGCCAAACCTACTGATTTTTACTCGGTTAATACTTGGTCAGGGAATGATACATTTTCTCGCTTGCCTGACATCATCCCCAACGTTGATGCACTTCAGCTTACATCTCGATATTGGGATGAGGTTTTGACATCCACCTATTACTTTTTACGAGGGTGGCTACCGAGCTTTGACTTTAGCTGGAACTCTAATATCGAACTATAAGCTTCATTGTCTAACACATTGATGGATAAGCTCTAGCCACCAACCTTGCCATTAGGGTACTACGATAGTTAAGCAGCCACGGCTGCAAATGCGTTTCGAGTACTTTTATGGCACAGTCTAGACTGCAATATTTAACCAGCTATCTTCGCCCCCATCGGCAACAGCTTGCCGTAGGCATCGGGGCTCTCTTAGTCGTTAATATCCTGAGTGTTTGGATTCCCCTAATTATTGGTGATGTCGTTGAACGACTCAAAATTACGCTCAGCCAGGGCACCATCTTGCGCTATGTGGTGTTAATTTTAGCCTTAGCAACAGTTATGTGGGGTATTCGTATGGCCTCACGAGTGATGATCTTTGGGGTGGGGCGCAAAGTCGAGTTTGATCTAAAACAGCGTATTTTTGAACACTTGCTGTCTTTAGAACCTGCCTATTTTGCAGAAAATACCATTGGGGATCTGATTAATCGAGCGACTAGCGATGTAGATAACGTTCGGCGTTTACTCGGGTTTTCGGTGCTCAGTTTGGCGAATATTTTATTTGCCTATAGCTTTACTGTGCCTGCTATGTTGCGAATCAGTGTGCGATTAACACTGGTCGCCTTAGCGATTTATCCACTAATGATGCTATTGGTAGGCTCCTTTAGTAATCGTCTCCGGCAAGAACAGTTAGATGTACAGCAGTCTCTGTCCGAGCTGAGCACCCTCATTCAAGAAGACATGAGTGGTATTGGATTAATCAAAATTTACGCTCAGGAAACCAATGAGCAAGAAGCCTTTGCCCGGCGTAATGATGCAGTGCTAGAGGCCAATCTATTATTAGCACGTACCCGAAATACTCTTTTTCCTCTCCTGGGTGGTTTAGCGAGTCTTAGTTTAGTTGTTATTTTGGCAGTAGGAGCCCGCAGCATTGCAGCAGGGACGCTGGCCGTTGGAAATTTTGTGACGCTCTTACTCTATGTCAATAATCTCGTTTTTCCGACTGCTCTCTTAGGGTTTACGATTACGTCTTATCAGCGAGGTGAGGTCAGTGTTGATAGAATCGAAGCCATTTTTGCATCACAGCCTAAAGTGGCAACTGCGGCTGAGGCATCCTCGTTGCCAGTCACCGAAATAACCGGTCAACTCAAGGCTAATGGTTTAACTTATCAATATCCTGGCACTGATAAACCGGCCATTCAAGATATCTCATTTACCATTGAACCAGGTGAGACAGTAGCTCTAGTTGGCCCCATCGGCTCAGGTAAATCTACCCTAGCAAAAGCCTTACCTCGAATTTTAGAAATTGATAAAGAGCAATTGTTTATTGATAATCACGATGTTACCCAAGTAGCTCTACCGGATTTACGCCGAGCAATTGCCTTTGTGCCTCAGGACAGTTTTTTGTTTAGTACAAAAGTCAAAAATAATCTCCGGTACGGGGTCCCTTTGGCGGAAATGCCTGAAATTGAGCAAGCGGCAAAATCAGCCCAGATTCAAAGCGAAATTTTAAACTTCCCAAACCAATACGACACGGTCGTGGGGGAGCGGGGCATCACTTTATCCGGAGGTCAACGGCAACGCACGGCGTTGGGACGGGCATTACTGGTGGATGCACCGATTTTGGTTCTAGATGATGCCTTGTCTAGCGTTGACAACCAAACAGCGACTCAAATTTTAGACAACCTGTCCCATGGGACTCAGCGCAAGACCGTTATATTTATTACCCATCAAATGTCAGCAGCGGCAAATTGCGATCGCATCATCGTAATGAACCAAGGGCATATAGTCCAGACCGGCAACCACAATAGCTTAGTCACTCAGACCGGCCTCTACCAACAGCTCTGGAACCAGCACAAACTCAAAGAAGTTCTCCAATAAAGCAGAGGCCAGTTTTATAAAACTGGCCTCTGCTCTATGATGTTGCCAAATACCTGAAAGGATATTGGACCCTTAAATTTTCTAGATGCTGATTTTTAACCACCCACTGCGTTTGGTAGAGCAAAGATAGGCAAATACATAGCCACCAAGATCGAACCCACCATACCACCAAGAACAATAATCATGATTGGCTCCATAATGCTGGTCAAAGCCTTAACCGCCTGCTCAACCTCATCTTCGTAAAAATCCGCGACCTTCATCAACATTTGGTCCAATTCACCAGTTTCCTCACCAATGCTAATCATCTGAATTGCCATTACCGGAAAAACCTGGTGCCTTTGCAAAGCCAGACTAATCATGCCGCCAGTCTGAATTTCTGAGCGCGCCTCTTCAATCGCATTGGCAATTACTTGGTTACCCGATGTATCCCGCACAATTTCCAACGCTGTCAAAATCGGCACACCAGAACGAGAGAGAGAACCGAATGTACGACAAAACCTTGCAGTTGCAGATTTTTGAACCAGATCTCCAAATAAAGGAAGTTTCAAAAATATCCGGTCCATAGTCTCTCGACCTGCCCGTGTTTTGTAATACTGGCGATAGAGAAAACCAGCTACGATCAATACTGCAATAGTTATGAAAACCAGCACCGGGTTACGCAAAAACCGGCTGATGTTAATCATAAATTGCGTAAACCCTGGTAACTCTGCCCCTAATTCAGTAAAAATATTTTCAAAAATGGGCAACAAAAATATTGTCATCCCCAGAAAAATAGTGACAGCCAGTACACCCACCGTTACTGGATAAGCCATTGCAGACTTGATCTGATTCTGCAATCGGTTTAGATCTTCTAAAAGCTTAGCGAGACGATTTAAGACTTCATCCAATACACCACCGACTTCGCCAGCCTGCACCATACTGACGTACAGTAAGTCGAAACTAGATGGATGCTTACGCATTGAGTCAGACAAATTATTGCCCTGCTGTACGTCAGCATTGATTGCTAGCAGTGCTTTTTTCAACTTAGGATTCGGACACTGTTCACCTAAAATGCCAATTCCTCGGACCAAGCCCACGCCTGCATTTACCAGAGCCGCAAACTGACGCGAAAAAACAGCTTTATCTTTTACCGAGACTTTAACTAAAGAGGTTTTTATATCCTCCAAGTTAAAACTCAGCGTTCGCTCCTGCTTGATGCTCTGAATATACACTCCACGTTCCTTGAGCATTGTCCGAGCTTCACCCGGTGATTCCGCGACCACTTTCTCCCGTCGGGTACGGCCCGTAGTATCTCGCCCTGTGGCAACGTAGGTAGGCATAGGTTTTACCTCTGCAATTTTTTATGCTTAGCGGTCATTGAAGGCTTTATACAGCGTCACCTAATTTTTAGGCAACCCCCAATTTCGAGTAGAAAGCAATAGTCTAACCCGAAATTTTCTTGTTCTAACGACGTAAACCACCTGTAGCAGGACGCCCGCGCTGTGCCTGACCTTTATTCGTCGTGCCGGCCCCCCCGGCATTGATCAACCTTTGTAGTTCGTCAGCACGGGACGACTTACCGATAGCATTTTCAAAACTGATAGTGCCAGCCTTGTGTAGATCAGCTAAAACCATTTCTAAGGTTTGCATGCCTAACTTAGCACCCGTTTGAATAGCACCATAAATTTGAGCCGTTTTCCCTTCTCTAATCAGGTTAGAAATCGCTGGCGTAACCACCATAATCTCTTGGGCCATCACCCGACCAAACTCACCTGGCTTAGGATTCGCCTTAGGAACTAGTGTTTGACTAAGAACTGCAACCAAAGAGCCAGAAAGCTGCACACGCACTTGCTGCTGCTGTTCAGGTGGAAACACATCAACCATTCGATCCACAGTTTGCGCAGCCGAACTAGTGTGTAAGGTACCAAAGACAAGGTGACCTGTTTCTGCAGCTGAAATCGCTAGAGAGATGGTTTCTAAATCCCGCATCTCACCCACCAGAATGACATCAGGGTCTTCCCGTAGCGCAGCCCTAAGTGCATTAGCAAAACTCTTAGTATCTTCACCAATCTGACGTTGATGAATCAAACTCTTGATGGGTTCATAGACAAATTCAATCGGATCTTCAACCGTCAGAATATGCTCAGCCCTGGTGTGATTAATGTCATTAATCATTGAAGCCAATGTGGTTGACTTGCCAGATCCCGTTGGCCCCGTCACCAAAATCAGACCACGAGGTTTACGGGCCAGCTCAATGACAATATCCGGCAAACCTAGTAATTCAGCACTGGGAATCTTAGAACTCAGTGCCCTCAGACAAGCGGCGTAAGTACCTCTATCCTTATAGACATTGACCCGAAAGCGCGCCAACCCTTTAACACCATACGAACAGTCCAATTCCCAATTTTGCTCTAGATGCTTCCGCTGAGTATTATTGAGCATGCTAAAAATTAATCGCTGACATTGCTCAGGCGTCATGGGTGGATGTTCAGTGGGCGTGAGGTGACCACTGACCCGAATATAAGGGGGTAAGCCCGCTGAAAGGTGGAGGTCAGAACCACCTCGCTCAACCACTTCTTCCATTAAGTCTTCGATCATCATTTCCATGGAGCCACCTCAGGTAGATATCTACGAAATCGTTATAAGCAAAAAGATAGGAAAGAAATAGCAAGCTATATGCCAGTAATGGTGATGATTGTACCCACTCTGCTGTTGTGAATTACATTTGTTCAACCCAGCTAACTATTTTTGAAAGCGGGGTGTCAGACAGTAAGGACAATCTAACCAGTCATGATGTAGCTCCGCACTACAGGTAGAACAGCTCAAAACACTCTTACGTTTAGCCTTCAGCTCAGCTTCTAAGCCAGTGTCAGTAAAGGTAACTCGCTCCACCTCATCTAAGGTGGTATACCCTTGCTCAACCAAGTTAAGACTGTACGCCAACAACGTTTGCATACCTTCTTGAACAGCAGCCTCTTTAATATGTTCTGCCGGAGCACCGTCCGAAATCATCTTCTGTATGTTTTCGGTTATACGCATCACTTCATATACACCGACTCGACCTTTATAGCCTGAGCCCTGACACGTTTGACAAAGCGACCCTGCATTTTGGGCCGCGTCAGCTTGATCTGGCGTTATTGTGTTGGCACGGTAAAACTTAATATCACTACCAGATGAACTTAAGCCAAATCGAGCTAACTCTTCACTACTAGGTGAGTAGGCTATTCGACAATCACTACATACTTTGCGTACAAGACGCTGAGCAAGTACACCAATCAACGAACTAGACACCTGGAATGCTTCAACTTCCATTTCACTCAAACGGGAAATAGCACCTGCCGCATCGTTGGTATGTAGCGTGGTTAACACCAAGTGACCAGTAAGAGCGGCCTCAATAGCGGTTTTCGCAGTTTCCGTATCACGGGTCTCACCAACCAAAATAACATCGGGATCTTGTCGCAGAAATGCCCGTAAAAGCATTGAAAAATCAATACCTTTTTCACGAATGACCTGAACTTGGGTAATCCCCGGCAACGCATATTCAATCGGATCTTCCGCAGTACTGATATTGATACTTGGATCATTACGTTCCGATAAAACTGAATACAGAGTTGTCGTTTTACCTGACCCTGTAGGACCTGTCACTAGAATCAGACCGTAGGGAGACTTAGTCATATCCCGGACAATATTGAGAGTGTCATCGTCCGTAATCAATTTATCTAGACCAAGCTGTGTATTTGTATTATCTAAAATTCGTAAAACGACTTTCTCACCATAGCGACTAGGGATAGTACTGACTCGAAAGTCAACTTTACGCCCCTGAAAGACCCGCCGAATTCGACCATCTTGAGGAATGCGTCGTTCAGCAATATCTAGGTCGGCAATAATTTTTAAACGGGCTGTAACCGCCGGGATAATCTTTTTAGGAAACCTCTGAAAAGCCTGACGTAAAACGCCATCACGGCGAAAACGAATGCGTAAAAATTCTTCCTGCGGTTCAATATGAATATCAGAAGTCCCTTCCTGCAGGGCTTTAACCAATATCTTATTAACTAATGCAATAACAGGGGCCGCACCCGCATCCTGAACCGCTGTGCTTAAATCCGCTTCCTCGTCCAGGACATCTTCAAGACCTGTATCATCCAGGTCTAGATCTTCTAAGTTAGCGTTAACATCAACAGCTTGCTCAAAATCGCGCTGTTTTTCCTTCGCAACTTGATCATCTAAATAGGCTGAAATCATCCGTTGATAATCCTCAACGGTGATTACCATGCGGCGTAGCTTCAGATTTTTGGGGCGTAGAATACGGTTTAAATCATCCTGAGCTTCTAAATTCTCTGGATCCACCATCGCCACGAGGATAGTGGAAACGCCCGTTTGATCATCAGTTCGAGAAAGTGGTAGCAATCGATGGCGACGACATATATCGACTGGAATCAACTCATCAATCAGATGACCAACTTTTGTCTCAGAAACACTTTCAATTTCAGGGTCTAAGGACTCAACACCATAGAGAATCTTAAGCTCAAATAGCTGTTGCTTTTTATACTGCCTTAAAAGTTCTGGACTTAGCTGCTGCCCCGTCAAAGATTCTAGTACATCTGTTAACGAGCGTCCTGACTTTCGACTGTCAACCAATGCTTGCTGCATTTGGTCAGTATCAACATAACCTGCCTGGATAAGCTGGTTACTAAATGGTGAAAAGCTTCTTTGTAGAACAAGCGCTTTCCGAGATGATGAGGAATTTGTCATAGTCGCCGCAGAAAATCCTTACAGAAGGTTGCCCACAAAACGCTTTTGTGTAGACAGGTTCAGGAATGTCCATATTTTATGGATTGGAAATATTCCTGAATATCGCAGCATATAGCTGTAAATAGCTGCTCCATTTCCCGATAATAGCTTGAACAATAGCATCCAGCTAGCTGGAGTGGGGACTATTGTTCAGTGATAGTAACTATCAGAGCAAAAATTATGGCAAAGTGCATCCTAGTTTTATATAGTCATTACGTTGCAAAATGCACTATTGTGATACGTCTAAGATGTTTAAAGGACTACAGATTAGGTTGGTGTTCGAATCGCCATTAGGCCAAAAATAAAGGTTTTCGTCTAAACCCTTTATATAAGTAGAGGGTCTTAAAATGGTGCAACTCGCTTACAATATCAGCGTCTAAGGCAATAATAATGCACCTTCTGTGTTCTGTTATTGATGAGGTTAAATGATGGTAGAGGACGTTAATCCAGCAGAAAATATTAATTCCGCTGAAAGCAGTTCTATTGAGGAAAATGAAGCCTCTAACTCTGACCGTGAGGTGGATACAGGTATTGAAGAGCTTAAAGTAGAAGACGCCGATATTGATATTGATTTTGCAAATGAATTTTCCGAGGTTGCCTCTGATGATGAAGCGGCAGCAGACGGTGTTGAAAGCCCAGAGATCTCCGATACTGGTAATGACGTAAGTGTCTCTGCCTTAGAAGAGCAAGTAGTCCAGCTTAAGGCTCAGCTTGAAGACAGAAATAATCAATATCTAAGACTCACGGCTGATTTTGAAAATTTTCGTAAGCGTACAAGTCGAGAGAAGGAAGATCTTGAACTGCAGGTTAAATGCAATACGATCAGCAATATGTTAGAGGTCGTAGACAATTTTGAGCGAGCTCGTGCTCAGATCAAGCCTCAAAATGATGGTGAAATGACTGTTCATAAGAGCTATCAGAGTGTTTACAAACAGTTGGTTGAAGCATTAAAGCGCATAGGAGTGGCCCCAATGCGTGCAGAGGGCAAAGAGTTTGATCCAAACTTACATGAAGCTGTAATGCGCGAACCAACCGATGAACATGCTGATGGTACGGTGATTGAAGAGTTGGTCAGGGGTTATGTTTTAGGTGAACGAATTTTGCGCCATGCCATGGTTAAGGTTGCTACTCCCTTAGAGGACTAGCCTTGACATCGAAAAGGATAAAATGCCCAAACCTAACTGATTTGATAATTAACACTAGCTCAGTTATGAAGCTTTCTTGAATATCAAGGTACTTTGTTAGAGTTTATGGTTTTGGGTATTGTATTTATATTGAAAAGTAACCTACGCACTTTAGTGCTGATTGCAGTTTGTTCTGTAAGTTGTGTTATGAGCAGGGTGTAACCATATAGCATTTTTTTACTTAAGCTTATATATCGGTTAATCCATAGAGCTAACGCTTGCTTGTAGCTAGTGCATCCTTATAAAAAGGCTTATGCCAGCTCTATAGTTTTTTTTAGAGATACGGGTTTACTGATCAAGCTAGCGTCCATGTTTCATGGATATCTATTTTTTAGAATTGTGTGATTTTCTGGAGTAAGCAGACTCTCAGATGGGTAAAGTTATTGGCATTGATTTGGGAACTACAAACAGCTGTGTTGCTGTTTTAGAAGGTGGCAAACCTGAAGTAATTACTAATACAGAGGGTGGTCGAACGATGCCGAGCATTGTTGGCTTTGCCAAGAATGGTGAACGGCTCGTAGGCCAATTAGCTAAGCGTCAGGCGGTTACGAATGCTGAGAATACTGTGTATAGCATTAAGCGATTCATTGGTCGTCGCTGGGATGATACTAACAGTGAACGATCGAGAGTGCCTTACACCTGTGTACGCGGCAAGGATGACACAGTCGATGTCTTAATTCGTGGTAAAGCTTATACCCCTCAAGAAGTTTCTGCTATGACATTGCAGAAACTGAAGCAGGATGCGGAAGCTTATCTTGGTGAGGAAGTTACGCAGGCAGTAATTACCGTACCTGCCTATTTTACGGACGCTCAACGTCAAGCAACAAAAGACTCTGGTAAGATTGCTGGTCTCGAAGTGTTGCGAATTATTAATGAGCCGACGGCAGCAGCTCTTTCCTATGGCCTTGACAAGCTCGATCAGGACCAGACTGTTCTGGTTTTTGACTTAGGTGGTGGAACATTTGATGTCTCTATATTGCAGCTTGGCGATGGTGTTTTCGAAGTAAAGGCTACGTCTGGTAATAATCATCTGGGTGGAGATGATTTTGATAACAGCATTGTGACGGCTTTATTAGAGCAATTTCGTGAACAAGAAGGTGTGGATCTATCTGCTGACCGCATGGCCCTCCAACGTATTCGTGAAGCGGCAGAGAAAGCCAAGATCGAGCTTTCAAGTCGTACAACCACCTCAATTAATTTGCCGTTTATTGCGGCGGATGAAACTGGTCCTAAACATCTAGAATCTGAGCTATCACGCACCAAGTTTGAAGAATTAGCAAAGCCTTTAGTTGAAGCAACCTTAGAACCGGTTGGTCAGGCTTTGAAAGATGCAGAACTCACTCCAAGCGATATTGATCGAATTCTACTGGTGGGGGGTTCGACACGAATTCCAGCGGTGCAAAAGGCAATTACTGAATATTTTGACGGCAAAACACCGGATCGTTCTGTGAATCCAGATGAGGCGGTAGCCCTAGGGGCATCCATCCAAGCTGGTGTGTTAGGGGGTGAAGTTAAGGATTTATTACTGCTAGACGTAACCCCTCTATCTCTTGGTATTGAAACCTTAGGCGAAGTATTTACCAAGGTGATTGAACGAAATACTACGATTCCGACAAGCAAGTCACAAACGTTTTCTACAGCAACTGATGGGCAGACGTCTGTAGAAGTACACGCACTCCAGGGTGAACGTGCTATGGCACGAGATAATAAGAGTCTTGGACGGTTTGAGTTAACTGGAATACCTCCTGCACCGAGGGGAATTCCGCAAATTGAGGTGTCCTTTGAAATTGACGCTGACGGAATTTTGCAGATTGCGGCTAAGGATAAAGGTACGGGCCGAGCTCAGAGCATTCGCATTACTAACACAGGCGGTTTAACGTCTAGTGAAATCGAGAAGATGCGTGAGGAAGCAGAGGCTTATGCTGATGATGACGAACGCCGCAAGGTAGTAGCTGAGATGAAGAATAAGGCAGATACCCTCTTCTATAGCTATGAATCGACGATGCGAGAAAATGCTGAGTGGATCAGCGATGAGCGTAAAGTCCAAGCTCAAGAATCAGAGGTAGCACTTCGGGCAGCTTTAGACAATAAGGATATTACGCCTGAGGAACTGCAGATAGCATTAGATGCCTTGCAGCAGATTGTTTATGCCATTGGTGCCGAGGTCTATCGGCAGGCCAGTGACGACAATTATGACATTGCTATGGACGAGACAACTCCGGATATGTCGCCGTCTGAATCCTTTGAACCTGTAGAGAGTTCAGAGGTGGCTTCAAATGATGAACCTGCACCAGCAGCCACACCTGAGGCGATCGATCTATTAGAAGATGAGCCGGAGTTTGACTTTGATGCAACTATTACAGCAGATTACGAGGCGATCGAATAGTAACCGAATTGTCAGAGTACGGGAATTGCGAATTAGTAATGTGCCGTGCTTACGTAAAATGGTTGGATAGGTTTCCAGTTGTCGTTGTTAAGCTAGCATTCTATGGCTCGTGATTACTATGAGGTACTCGGTGTTTCCCGGGGGGCCGATCAGGATGAGGTAAAACGCGCTTATCGTCGGCTGGCACGTAAGTATCACCCTGATGTCAATAAAGATCCGGGGGCAGAAGATAAGTTCAAAGAAATTAACCGGGCTTATGAGGTTCTATCTGAGCCTGAAATTAGAGCTCGGTATGATCGCTTTGGTGAAGCCGGTGTTGGCGGTGCCGCCGCTGGTGGTGCAGGCTTTCAAGATTTTTCTGACATGGGCGGCTTTGCCGACATTTTTGAAAGTTTTTTCAGTGGATTTTCGGGTGGCCCAACTCAAGCAAAGCGGCGTGGCCCCATGCGTGGGGATGATTTACGTCTTGATCTGAAACTTGACTTTACTGAGGCTATATTTGGTGGTGAAAAAGAAATCAAAATTAGCCATCTAGAAAATTGTATGACCTGTAAAGGGTCTGGGGCAAAGCCAGGTACTCGACCTCGGACATGTTCCACTTGTAGTGGTTCAGGCCAAGTGCGCCGAGCCACTCGCACCCCTTTTGGGAGCTTTACCCAGGTTTCTGCTTGTCCCACCTGTAATGGCACAGGAGAAGTCGTTGAGGATCGTTGTGAAGTTTGTGGTGGTGCAGGCCGCAAACAGGAGACTAAAAAGTTAAAGATTACTATTCCTGCTGGTGTTGATAATGGTACTCGCCTCAGAGTTTCTAATGAAGGTGACGCCGGTATGCGTAGCGGCCCGCCAGGTGACTTATATGTGTATTTGTTTGTCAAAGAACATAGCCAATTTAAGCGTGATGGCATTAATGTTCAATCAGATTTAAAGATCAGCTACTTACAGGCAATTTTGGGGTGTGAGCTTCAGGTTGAGACGGTAGACGGACCATTGGAAGTTCAGGTACCGGCTGGCACGCAGCCCAATACGGTTTTAACCTTAGAAAATCATGGAGTACCTAAGCTTGGTAATCCGGTCAGTCGTGGTAATCATTTGCTGACGATTTTGGTGGATATTCCTACCCGGATTAAGGCTGAAGAGCGTGAGCTCTTGGCAAAGTTAGCTGAGGTGAGAGGAGAGCCGATCTCAAAAAAGGGACTTGAAGGATTTTTAGGTGGTTTGTTTAAGGGCTAGTAGGTCCATTAATTGGGGATTTTCTACAGTATGGCTAATGTCTTGAATAGACCTGATGAGAAGCTAGATTTGCGCGGAACTCCTTGCCCTTTGAATTTTGTGCGAACTAAGCTCAAGCTACAGCGGATGCCCATAGGTGATCTTTTAGAGGTTTGGCTAGATGCTGGAGAACCGGTAGAACAAGTGCCTGATAGTTTACGTTCGGAAGGATTTCTAATTGAAGCCTTGAAATCAAGTCCAGAAGGTTATTTTGCACTTCAGGTCAGACGCCCCATAGTATGACGGTAGTAGCAAAGTATCTGGGCCTATCGTCTGCGCCAGGAACTGTGGTGGCCTGTCAGGCAAATTATTATCAAGTCAGGCTTTCGTTGCCCACTTGTGAGCCCGTGTACTTTTTATGTACCCGCCGTGCCCGTTTGAAAAAATTGGGACAGCAGGTGGTAGTGGGGGATCAGGTGCAAATCGAGGAGATGGATTGGCAGGATCAGCGTGGCGCGATCGCAACCATTCAACCCCGCACCAATCTATTGGACCGCCCTCCCATTTCCAACGTAGACCAAATTTTACTGGTCTTTGCCCTAGCTGAACCCGTTTTGGATCCGACTCAACTTAGTCGATTTCTCGTCAAAGCAGAATCCACTGGAATTCCAGTTACCCTATGCCTCAATAAGCGAGATCTGCTTGATCAAGACGCCATTGCTCAGTGGCAAATGCGTCTGAAGGAATGGGGGTATGAGCCTTTACTGGTCAGTGTCTGGAGAGATGAGGCATTACCCGTGGATCTCATAGAGAGCCTAAAGCATCGGGTAACGGTTGTGGCTGGTCCGTCAGGGGTGGGGAAATCGAGCCTGCTGAATCGTTTGGTGCCTGATGTAGAGGCTCGAACCAATGCTGTATCTGGCAAGCTTGGTCGAGGCCGTCACACCACACGCCATGTGGAGCTATTTGACTTACCGACGGGTGGGCTATTAGCCGATACCCCTGGATTTAACCAACCCGATATGACCTGCACGGTGGAGACACTGATGCAGTGTTTCCCAGAAATACGTCAGCGCTCAGGACACTGTCAGTTTAATGACTGTATGCATCGGGATGAACCTGGCTGTAGCGTAAGAGGAGATTGGGAGCGTTACGACTCTTATCTGGCGTTGCTGGATGAAGTGCTCCACCATCAACAACAGTTAGAGGATCGCCCCGATGCTGAGTCGGCTGAAAAAGTAAAAATGGGCAGCGATGGTCAGGTGCAACACGAACCTAAATTAGAGGCTAAAAAATATCGCCGTACGTCCCGCCGCCGTCGCCATCAAGACTTGCAAGACATATGCTACGACGTCATGGAGGCTAACTCCATTGATGACTTAGATGATGCAGTTTTAGAAGAATATGGGTTTTAAAAGCCGCTGTGCCTTTGCCAAAAACTCGCTTCTAACTGCTGAATATTTTTACAGGAACTGCGGTACCACTGCAGTCGTAGTGCTTGTTGATCCTCTAAAGAGAGTTGCCAGGGATAGTAGTGGGATTGGCGCAGGCGATCGCAAATGCTCTGTAAACACAGTGCGGTACTCACCGAAATATTAAAGCTCTCGCTAAACCCATACATCGGAATTTTTAGATGCATATCGGCTTGGGCCAGGGCAGTTTCTGATAACCCATCTAGCTCATTACCAAACAGTAGAGCAATAGGACGATCTAAGGGTAATGCTGGTAGTTCACAAGCATTGGTGTGGGGAGTGGTTGCCACAATGCAATAACCCTTTGCTTTTAATGCATGAATACAGTCGCGCGTATTCCCTTGCTGTTTTCGATATCGATGGGGCGTCAACCACTTTTGGCAGCCCCGAGTCACATTGAGATTCACCTTAAAGTTGCTGGTTTGCTCAATAATGTGAATATCTTGAATGCCAAGGTTATCGCAGTTTCGCAGCACAGCCCCAGCATTTTGACTGGTGTGAATATCTTCCAGGACTACTGTGACATAGCGGGTGCGATGGGCCAGAACCGTCTCGATTTTAGCCTTTCGCTCTGGGGTTAAAAATTGTCCCAGATAATTGATTAACGCCTCGGAAGTCTGACCATTCATTGGACAGTGGGCAGTGCCCACCTTAGAGAACGTTATGGTTGGTTGCTTGGCGATTGTCATTCACCGATGCCATTCGGTAATGCCCCCCGGCTTATCGATTAATGTAATCCCTTGGGCGGTTAAATCATCCCGAATTTTGTCAGCCAGGGCGAAGTCTTTTGCTTTTTTAGCGGCTAATCGCTGTTCAATGAAGTCTTTAATTTCTTCATCACTGGGGCCATCACTAGCAGCAGCAACACTATCGGCAGTGGCTTCGATGCCCAGCACCTGAGCCAAACTAACCAGGGTATGCCATTGCTGTTGCAGCTGGCCACTATCCGCATCAATTTTGCCCTCATGGACTAAAAGATTGCCCTGGCGACGCAGTTCTTTGGCGAGTTCAAATAGAACAGCAACCGCTTCAGGGGTGTTGAAGTCGTCGTCCATGGCAATCTGAAAGCGCTGGGCTGCATCGCTTTCAGCGTTTATTTCTAAACTGTCTGAGTCAGGCCAATGCAACTGAGGGCCATAGTTATGGCCAAATAAGAGACCCTCTTTTAGGGTTTGCCAGCTCTTGGTCGCTGACCGAATGGCATCTACCGTAAAGTCCACTGGCTTACGATACTGGGCCTGACATAGAAATAGACGCAGTGCCATAGGATGCAGGCCCTCGTCTGAATCTAAAAGCTGACGAATGGTGGTGAAGTTGCCCAGGGACTTAGACATCTTTTCACCGTTTACATTCACCATGCCGTTGTGCATCCAATATTGCGACAGGGTATGCCCGGTGGCCGCCTCTGATTGGGCGATTTCATTTTCATGGTGGGGAAAGGTTAAGTCGCCACCACCCATGTGAATATCGATGGTGTCCCCCATGCGATCGCGGACCATGGCTGAGCACTCAATGTGCCAACCGGGCCGCCCTGCCCCCCAGGGTGATTCCCAGGAGGGTTCTTCCGGTTTAGCCCCTTTCCACAGAGCAAAGTCAAACGGGTCTTGCTTTTTGGATTCACCCTTATCCACACGACCGCTAGCACCCGCCTGCATATCGTCTAATTTACGGCCCGAAAGCTTACCATAACTCTCAAACTTACGCACCTTGTAATACACATCTCCACCGGCAGCATAGGCATAGCCCTTTTGTTCCAGTTCACCAATCAGCCGCTTGATGCCGTCGATAGTATGGGTGGCATAGGTATATTCATCGGCCTCCAATATATTTAGCCGAGCCATGTCCTCATGGTAGGCCTCAATAAATCGTTGAGAAATCGCTTCCATAGTCGTGCCTTCTTTGCGGGCACGGTTCAAAATTTTGTCGTCGATGTCGGTGAAATTTTGCACGTAGTGCACGTTATACC
Source organism: Leptolyngbyaceae cyanobacterium MAG.088 (assembly GCA_019634055.1). Taxonomy (GTDB): domain Bacteria; phylum Cyanobacteriota; class Cyanobacteriia; order Phormidesmidales; family Phormidesmidaceae; genus Leptothoe. The sequence continues at coordinate 48,855 of JAHQVZ010000098.1, read as the reverse complement.
CCCGCCACCTGAGGTAGCGACGTACCGTATCCCAAACCACATAGCAGCGAGCATGGCCCAAGTGGCAATAGTCATAAACCGTGACACCGCAGCAGTATATCTTCGCTGTGCCCGCTTCTAATGGCTGAAAGGGTTCTTTACGGCGAGATAAGGTGTTGTAAATGACTACGCTCATCAAACGAAAATGGTAATTGCTACGGCTAACTCAATCGTTTCTTATGGTAAGCCCCTTTGGGCCAGTGTCGATACTAGCAACCTGTCCACTGGTCCACAAGCCATAAAAAAGGGAAGGCGACATAGCACCTTCCCTTTTTTTTTCGATTCAAGTCAAAGGTTTAACAGGCTCTTAGAACGTAACGTTAGCGGCCTGTACAGTTTCAACCTGCTTTTTCTTAAGTACCAGCATGACTTGGGTTAAAGCGGCAGCCGCCAAGAACGCTAGCAGACCCTGAATACGACCAGAACTCTGTAGAACAATCTCAGTATCATGCTGACCAAAACCACCTACGTTGGGGTCATTAGTCAATGGTTCACCGGCTTCTACAGACTGACCTTCAGAGACGATCAGGTCTGGTCCAGGCTGGAGGCTCTCAGTCACGGTCTTACCATCAGCAGTCTTGATGGTAACTTCGGTACCATAGTCACCCTTGGAAATACCACTAATGACGCCACCTTTAGAGGCCGTATAAACAACATTATTAGTTGCCTGACCGGTGGGGTAAACCTGGCCACGGCCACGGTTGCCGCCAACGAAAACTTGATATTTGCCAAAGTGAACAGTCTTATCAGTGGCAGGATCAGGAGAAAGAACAGGGAAGATAATTTCCTCATACTGTTCTCCAGGCACGGGACCCACTAGCAGCCAGTTGGGATGCTCATCACTGTAGGGAGTGTAGAAAGTACCGCCAATCTCTTCCTTCATTTCTTCAGGAATACGATCCTCAGGGGCAAGCGTAAAACCGTCGGGCAGCATCAAGAGAGCACCGACATTTAAGCCGCCTTTGCTACCATCGCCCAAGACCTGCTGCGCATCAAGATCGTAGGGAACTTTAACAACAGCTTCGAAAACAGTATCAGGCAGAACAGCCTGGGGCACTTCAATTTCAGTTTTCTTTTTACCCAGGTGGCAATTGGCACAGACAATTTTGCCAGTGGCTTCCCGAGGTACTTCGTAGTTTTCCTGAGCCCAGAAAGGATAAGCTGCTGCCGATTGGGCATTAGTTAGAACAAGGCTGATAGTTGCGATCGCAACAATTGCACCAGAAACGATGACTTTCAGCAGCTGATTGAACACGCTTAAAAAATTAAATTTCATCCGTCGCACGCCAGCAATTCAATTACGTAGAGAGAAATCAAGTAAAGCAGACAAATTAAGCCCACCAGGGATTGTCGCCTGTCCTAAAGTCAGTTTCGGTCCAAGGACTCAGAACTACCTTGTCATCCGTTACATCTGCATGAGCCAAGGCAAGGGAAAGTGGAGCAGGACCACGAACCACCTTGCCAGTGGCATCATATTGAGAACCATGACAAGGACACATAAACTTATTTGCACCAGCATTCCAGGGCACTACGCAACCCAGGTGAGTGCATACCGCATTGACACCGTAGCTATCCAGCGCCCCATCATCAGTTACAACCAAATACGTTGGATCACCCTTCAAACCTTGAACTAATGAGCGGTCACCAGCACCGTGGGTTTCCAAGTAACTGCTAGCGGTTACATCATTACCCAGTTCATCTTTAGCAGTAACACCGCCACCAGCTGCGCCACTACTGGGAGGAAGAAAGTACTTAACGATGGGATAAAGAGCACCCACAGCTGTGCCAGTTGCTGCTCCAAAGGTGAGCAGATTCATAAATTGGCGACGCCCTAAATCAGGGACATCGGGGTTTCCAGAAGCTTGAGCCATAACTGTCAGACTTTATATATGCGAGTATGAATCCAAAGGCTGCATTGCCCAGAGCAAACTTCCTGCAATTGGTAGCTACAAATACATGTGCAGCTCATATCGTCACAGAAGTTTGCAAATTACTATGAGTATTATTACATTTTGCCGACTCAGATAAACTGCTCTTCAGCATGCTGACTACTCACAATCGCTACGCTTAAACAAGCAGTTACCCTGTTCCCATATCTGAAAAACTTTCTCAACAGCAGCTCAAACCCTGACCAGACAGACACTAGAACTGTGGCATCGGCGACTAAAAGAGCCTGAGATTACGCTTTGAAAATCTGTATCTGATTTACCGCTTAGATGAGCGCGTCATCTGAAATCGTGTAAATAAATGTAAAAGAAGATAATTTAGTGACCTATGACTCCAGAGGATTTTCAAGAGTTACTTATCAACAAATGGGGCTACTCATTTGACGTACAGATCCGTAAAACCTCAACCAAGGTATTTTTTCAAGTGATGTGGCGCTATTTAGAACAGGTGTCTTTCCCCATGGAGGAGGAGGAGTACCTAGCGCATCTGAAAGAGATAGTGCTGTATTTGGAAGCTATGGGTTGCCTAACCCAAGTTCAATTAGCTATTGAACAAACCAATGAACGCCCTAGATTGGGTAAAGCAGTCAGCATTCCCATTGATTTGGGCAGGCGTGCATCAGAATGGCTCATCGAATGATGCTTATTTGAGACAGATTTACACAGGTATATAATCAATCGCTGAAATCTAATATAGGCCCTAGAAAGGAATGCCCTAAGCACGAATCAATCTGATACCATTACGGCATACATGTATCTTGGGATACATTTAAACTGTTTGATGTTTGAATCTACAGCTATTAAAAAACTAGTTTGACTTTTTTGTAGTCACCTAAACTTGCATAAAGCTATTTAGGTTTACTGCTTTAAAGCATTAAAGTTGGCAGTAATTATCCATATCGATCAACTGCTATATAAAAAATTCTGGATAAAATCAAGAGGCTCATGTCGTAAACGCGGGGTGTGAGTTTACGCAATTTGCTTGTTGGTCAACTTTTGTTGTTTTGTTCCAACAAGCAAATGTCAAGACATGATGTTAGTTAACTATTGTCTGCAATAGAAGTGATCTTTTAGAACTTCTAAAAAACCAGATGGATTGGTTGATTTCTTAATACTATTGAGCCACTTAATTAAAGGCTTGATATCGTTACTAATGTCAGACATCAGTGTGTCTCAACATAATGTATTTACTTGGGAAAAATCGGAGGGAATTTTCCTAAGACCGATGTTACGATTTGCATGAACTTGCTAAGTATGCTTTGAGGGCCTGCCGTGATCAGCTCTGCAACACTGCCTGTTAAACCCACCTTGCCTAGGTTCGAAGGTAATAGTCGCCTGCGGTTATTTTCAGGATCATCGAATCCCGCTCTCTCTAGAGAGGTTGCTCATTATCTGGGAATCGACTTGGGACCGATGGTACGTAAACAGTTTGCCGATGGCGAGCTGTATGTTCAAATTCAAGAATCGATTCGTGGATGTGATGTCTATCTGATTCAGCCTACATGCCGTCCAGTCAACGATCATTTGATGGAATTACTGATCATGATTGATGCCTGTAGGCGGGCATCTGCTCGTCAAATTACAGCGGTGATTCCTTACTATGGCTATGCGCGTGCTGACCGTAAAACTGCTGGTCGTGAATCAATTACCGCGAAACTAGTTGCTAATCTAATTACCCAAGCTGGTGCAAATCGTGTGCTGGCGATGGATTTGCACTCGTCTCAAATTCAAGGGTATTTTGATATTCCCTGTGATCATATATATGGGGCTCCGGTACTCGTTGATTACCTGGTGGGCAAATGTCTCAGCGATTTAGGTGTGGTCTCTCCTGATGTGGGAGGTGTAGCTCGTGCCCGTGCCATTGCTAAGCGTCTCAATGACGCCCCTTTAGCCATTATTGATAAACGTCGTCAGGCTCATAATGTGGCTGAGGTGATGAATTTGATTGGTGATGTGGAGGGTAAAACGGCTGTGCTGGTGGACGATATGATCGACACTGGTGGAACCATTGCTGAAGGTGCACGGTTGCTTCGTGCTCAAGGAGCTCGTCAGGTTTATGCTTGTGCGACGCATGCGGTATTTTCACCCCCTGCGGTGGAGCGGTTATCGAGTGGTGTATTTGAAGAGGTAATTGTAACAAATACAATTCCTGTGCCACCTGAGCGTCAGTTTTCACAGCTGACTACCTTAACCACGGCTAAATTGCTGGGGGAAACTATTTGGCGAATTCATGAAGAAAGCTCTGTGAGCAGTATGTTTCGCTAAGGTCTAACATTCCGTTCTGAATTTCTGCTATGGGAGAGGTTTTTATAGCCTCTCCTTTTTTATGGGTTCCCTTATATCGGTAAGGAGGGTATGAAGGCTGTTCGTCTTCTTTTCATCAATGGAAACTTTAGGGTGACGTTCATGGACTGTCTAAATACGTTGCCCTTGCAAATCAATGGTGAAAAGCACGTCTATTCTTCAATTGGCTAGTGCTCTACTAGCCCTAGGAGTACTTAATCCTAAACTTGTTCAAACTCAGTTCGGTCATATTAGCTCTATGCTGTCTGGGTCCGTTGTTCAGACCGAATCATTGCATGCTGGACTTCCATCGCTTGACCAGCAGTTAATTGAGGCTGTCCGTAGTGGAGACATCCAGCGGGCTGAACAAGTGCTCAGCCGAGGGGCGAATGCGGATACTGGAAACCGATATGTGGGCTATCCAGTTGCGATCGCAACCGAACAGGGCAATTTGACCATGGTTCAGCTGCTGGTAGCCAATGGAGCTGATGTAGATGTCGTCAGTTCTGGGGGGCAAACGGCATTGGGTAGAGCAGTTGACATGGGCAATGTGGAACTAGTGCAGATTTTAATTAATGCCGGCGCGTCTCCTGACCGTCGTACTAACTATGGTGTGCCGTTGCTTTACCGTGCCACTGAAATGGGCAACAGTGAAATTGTCCGGTTATTGCTACAGGGAAACGCTAATACCAATGCCCAGGTTGCTGGCATTACGTCTTTATATAAGGCGGTTGAAAGCGGCAATGTGGCCATTGCTCGCTTGTTACTAGCAGGTGGTGCTGATGCAGACCAAGCCACCCCTCTGTATCGTGCGGTGGAAGTCGGTAATGTAGAGCTGGTTAGACTGCTATTGAACTATGGGGCGAATCCACGGATAAGCCATCGAGGTGTCAGTGCATTGAGTTTGGCACACACCCAAGGACATCGTGCCATTGCCACTATGCTGCAAGCAGCCATGTAGGTATCACTATTCGCCCAAGAACGCACAGCCTATCGTTCTTGGGCAGACGACGAGCCTATACCTTTTCTGCAGAACGAGTCACCCTAGTTAAGGCCTCCCGCAAGCTGCGAACCACCGCAATCATAGCAATTTCGTTATTGAGCTTATTGACTGCAGAACCCACGCCAACACCTGCTGCACCTGCTGCAATTGCCATCGGCGCTGTAACATCAGAAATACCTGATGCACACAGCACTGGAATACTCACAGCCCGAGAAATGCTATGGGCTGCCGCCAGGGTGGGAGTCGCTTTTTCAATTAACCCGACGCTGCCGGGGTGATTAGGTTGACTACTCGTTCCACCCTCAGTTTGAATAATATCTGCTCCTATGACTGCCAGATTTTCAGCCAGTTGTACCTGCTCGTTGAGGGGTAATGTATGGGGCACAGTCACTGACAACGTGATGTGGGGCAAAAGCTCACGAGTTTGTTGAGTCAAATTCAAGACATCTTTGGCGCTAAAGGTTAACCCCTGAGCATAGAACGCATCAAAATTACCAATTTCAATCAGTGCCGCACCAGCGGCAACTGGAGCTAGAAACGCCTCAGGATCAATAGCCGAAACACATATGGGCAAGCTAATTTGCTCACTCACTTGTCGTACAAGGTCAGCATCTGCTGCAATATCAACAAATGTGGCTCCTCCCTGCTGAGCCGCTTTGGCCACAGCCAAAACGTTTGCCGCATCAAAGTTATTTAAGCCACTAATAATTTTAAGTGCATGGCCTTGAGAAAAGGCAGCATGGAGATTGGGGTGGATAGTCATAGGTCTTTATCAGACAAAATCAATTCAGAGTCATTGTGCCAGAGGTTGGGGGCAGACAATAGTAAAGAATCGATCTAACCAATACCTGCCAAAATATCTCGCTTCACATCGTCAGGTAGTTGATTACCATCGATTCGCAAGAGTCGTTGACGATAGTCATAGTATTCGAGCATCGGGACGGTTCTCTCAGCCAACATCTCAATGCGACGACGCAGCGCGTCAGGATTATCATCAATGGCTGCTCGATATTCGGAGCGTTCAATCAAGGTGTGGGTAGGGAGTTCTAGCCAGACAGCATAATCTACTCGCGTATGTAGACTGTCTAGGAAAAAATCGAGTTCTTCAGCTTGAAACGCAGTGCGAGGATAGCCATCTAAGATCCAACCATGGGATGCATCAGATTTTTGGAGGCGTTGCTTAATAAAATTAATCATCAATGTATCTGGCACAAGTTCACCCTTCGCAAGGGTTTCAGAGACCTCTTGCCCCAGTTTAGAATCCGCGGCAATTTCCGCCCTCAGAACATCCCCCGTAGAAATCCAGGGAATACCAAAATGCTTGCTGAGTTTTTGGGATTGAGTCCCTTTGCCCGAGCCTGGGCCTCCTAAAACAATTAGCCGCATGGTAGTGTCCTTCTGCTCACACTTCGTTTACCCTAATCTGTTTTTTATGAATTACGTCTCCTCTCGCAAATGATTTTAGCTAGGCTATTGAAGCAGAGCTTACAGACGTAGTAGACTAGTAGACCGTGTAAATATAAGCGCAAAACCATGCCCAAACTCAAAACCCGTCGGGCTGCTGCTAAACGTTTCCGTCGTAGCGGAAGTGGTAAGATTATGCGTCGCAAGGCGTTTAAAAATCATTTATTGCAGCATAAATCAACTAACCGCAAGAGCCGTTTATCCAAAAAAGCGGTTGTGGTAGATGCTGATGTTCCTAACATTGAAGGAATGATGCCCTATTTGTAGACGTGTTCCATGGAATACCTTTACAAACGTTCAATTGTTTTTCTAGCTAATAACGACCTAGTATGGCACGTGTAAAACGCGGCAATGTAGCTCGCAAGCGCCGCAAGAAAATTCTCAAGCTTGCGAAGGGTTATCGAGGAGCCCATTCTAAACTCTTCCGAACGGCAAATCAGCAGGTAATGAAGGCCCTGCGCTATGCCTATCGCGACCGTCGTAATAAGAAACGTGATTTTCGTCGGTTGTGGATTACGCGCATTAATGCAGCAGCTCGCCTAAACGGCACCACCTACAGCCGCTTGATTGGCGATCTGAAAACTGCAGAGATTCAGATTAACCGCAAGATGCTAGCGCAAATGGCAGTTTTAGATCCAGGTACCTTTACTAAGGTGGTTGAGCTAGCTGGCAAGAAAGGCTAGTATCGCCACATGCGGCGATCTATTTGGCAGAATTTTCTAGGCATAGGTTTGCTTTTGGGGGTGCAGGTGACTGTACCCCCGATTGCTGTATCTGCGGAACTAGAAGAGATTGAAACCCGTGGCCGCTTAATTGTGGCGGTTAAGGATAATCGCTTCCCGCTGGGCTACCGTAATGCTGCTGGAGAACTCAATGGGTTTGAGATTGAAATTGCCCGGCGACTGGCGCTTGAGTTACTGGGCGATGAAACAGCTATAGAATTGCGTCCCGTAGATAATGTGGAGCGATTAAATGTGGTAGTGAATGGCGAGGTAGATGTTGCGATCGCAGCCATTACGGTCACCTCTCAACGTCAGCGCATTGCTAGCTTTAGTGACCCTTATTATTTAGATGGCACCGGGTTTATTACCACGGCCCCCCATATCAATACCCTCAACGACCTCACCTTTGGTCGCATTGCAGTCCTGGCCGATTCCAGCACTTTGGCCCATGTGCGCCATCAACTACCTGAGGCAAGGGTCGTAACAGTCCCTGCCTATCAAGAGGCAATTACGCTATTAAATAACCGTCAGGTAGATGCCTTTGCAGGTGATGTATCGTTGTTGACCGGGTGGCAGCAGCAAGACAATCGCTACCGATTGCTAGCAGACGTGATTTCGGTGGAGCCTGTTGCGATCGCCATTCCTAAAGGCACCCAGTACAGCAATTTACGTCGAGCCATCAATAACGCTTTACGCCAGTTAGATGACGAAGGTTGGTTACAAGATCGAGCTACCTATTGGGGTTTACAGTAGCTACCATGGGAGAATAAATGCCACACAGCAAACACACTCACTAACCAAGTAAGCGAGTTCATGGAAAATAGCACCCTATTTTTGACATACCTGGGCATTCTTATCTCCCTGCTAGGGATTACGGCCTTTTTTATTATTCGCCAGGTATTTAAGACTCGCCGCATTGAGATGACTCTAGGTCGCTTGCAGAAAAAGCTCACTAAGGAAAAAGGAACTGCCCAGGAATACTATGAGTTGGGCAGTTTACTGCTAGACAAAAAGCTCTTTTCCCAGTCAGCCCTCTATCTACAGCAGGCCTTAAAAGCGCTTCAAGAAGAAGAAGAATCGGAAAACGCACCGCTTATTTATAACGCTTTGGGGTATTCCTACTTTGCCCAGGGTCAATTTGATTTAGCCATTCGTCAGTACAAAGCCGCCTTAAAAATCGCCCCTGGTTATGTAACTGCCTTAAATAATCTGGGCCATAGCTATGAAAAGAAGCAACTGACAGTGCAAGCCTTAGAAAGTTACGATCAGGCTCTCAAAATTGAGCCCGACAACGCTACCGCTAAACGTCGTGCACAATCGTTACGTAAGCGTGTAACTGTCCCCTTAAAGCAATAAAGCCGCTCACCATTGAACGTCTTAACATAGGAGGCACAGCTTCCTTAACGTAGGCGACCCCTAAGAACAAACTCAACGAGAAGAGGTTGTTCTTAGCTCCTGCTAGACTGGCGGTAGTTTTTTATGGGAGGTAGAGACGATGGTTAAAACAGAAATATCTCTACCCGCCATCCATGAAGCTAGCCACTGCTGCCTGTATAAGGCTTTCGGCATCGTAATCAATGGAGTCAGAATCAATCCTGACGGAACTGGGCGAGTCCATCGCTACAACTTCGACCCACTGCAGGCATCCCTTCCATTGATAGTAAATGCTCAAGATGGGGCTATCGCAGTGGCCGGCGTTGTCGGCGAAACCATTCACGAACAGAGGGATGTGGAGATCAGCGCCATCCTAACTAAGTTGACGTCTGGAAGTGGCCAAGGCGACTACGACAGGATACGAAAATGCGGCGTTGATCATCTGATTAAAGAGTTGATAGCATTTTCCCACGCGGTGCTGATGGAGCATTGGGGCAAGGTCTTGAGGCTTGCGGCCAGATTGGACGAGGTGCAATATCTAAACTCAGATGAGATATCTGGTGAGTTGCCATATGTGTATGATTTCAGGCGCTATTCAGCCCAGTTAGAGCAGGCGATCGACGACTGCTCTAACTGGACTTGGAACCCCAGTGTAAAGAAAGGCCTTATGCAGTGGCCCGGATAAGAAAGGGACTATGCAGTCAGCTCCGTTTATGTTTCGGAAAGATTGTCCTAGCGAATCATTCCGAAACATAAATATCGTTAAACCGCAGCCAGTTCTGGAGTTGCTACTGATTTTGGAGTGTTAGATTCAGCAGGCTCTTCACAGTAAACTTCAGCCGAGTTATTGGGGCTTTCAATCAATTTCACCTTATGCAGGCTTGCACCGATATTTTTAATGGGTTCCCTCAGCAGATCGCGAATATGAACAGCGATATTTTCAGCAGTGGGAACGACTTCCGCAAAGTAGGGAATATCCTTATTTAAAAAAGTGTGATCAAAGGGCTTAACCACATGGGCTTTGACCGCATTCTGAAACTCCACCAGATCAGCAATCATGCCTGTCCGTGGGTCCATTTCACCCTTGATGGTCACTTCCAGGTGATAGTTATGGCCATGGCCATTTTCACGAGCGCAAAGACCATAGATTTCACTGTTTTGCTCTAGGGTCAGCGTCGGTAATGCCAAACGATGAGCGGCACTGAAGTGGGTAGAAATAGTCAAATAAGCTTCCATAGCATTTCCTTGATAGTCGGCCCAAAGTGTAGATGTTTCAAACAGTTGAACGTTAGTAATGGGTAAGTGGGGAGCAAGCCGCTGCCAGATTACGCGGGCAATGTTCTCCGTTGTCGGCAGACCTGCGTTAGGTCGCTCAATCTGAAATTCAGGCCAAACATCATTTAAGTAGGAAAAATCAAGTTGACCGGTAACTTCACGCTTGATGACTTTTTTGACATCAGACAAATTAAGCACCATGCCATATTCGTCTAAGTCTCCTGCCATAGAGACGAATAACTCATAGTTATGACCATGCCCTGGAGCGCGGGTGCATAGGCCAAATTTCACCTGATTATCAGCATCACTCAGCTCAGGCAACCAGTATCGATGGCTGGCGGAAAACTGAGCCCGACGGTTAATGGTGCATTTCATAGCGACACAAGAAACAGCAAAATCAAATATTAACTTTTGCTAAAAAGTTTCTTTTTAGCATAGACCATGAACAAGCAATGCTGTGAGCCGGAATCTACTAGTTTAGCTAGCGAGAGAAACGCCTTTGAAGGCTATACCTTTACTCCATAGATGACTTTGATAGTCTGAGCCATGGCTATCAAAGTCATGAAGTTTTAACACAATTTACATCTGAAATAACCTATAAAACCCTGAAACAGCCTGATATCAATAACGCCCAGAGTTTTAAGCATTAAATATCAGGAGTTGCTGATGTAAGCATTAAACGGTAAAAATAGATACAGAAAACATCCTCGTTCATCTCCACTGATTCGTCCTTTATTCGGCGATGAGACGGAAGTAGGGTTTAGCTGGTACATCCATTGTCCCATAGGCTGTATTGGTCTGCCCGAAGGAACGCACTAACACCAGTGCTCATTCAGGAGAGACACACTTATGAAACTTACTTACCGTGGTGTCAAATACGACCACAGTCTGCCTATGTTAGAGGTTTCTGAGAGCGATATTCTTTGCAATTATCGGGGCCGCCAGCATTGTTATACCTATGTGCGCCATATTCCATTCCCGCAGCCTCAAGCACAGTTAACCTATCGCGGTGCTGCTTATCAAACTAACCGCCATGGTGGACGTCAGACAGTTGCTCTAGCTGATAATAAGTCAGTTTTTTCGGCATTTCAGCGTAAGTTGGCAGAGCTCACACCGTTAATGGATGAGCGTCGTCAACTACTGCGTGAATCGGCACGCAGTCATAGCGAGAGTATTCAACGCTCCTTAGAGCACCGCATTGCTGTGGCCCGTGAGCAAGGCAACATAAATCTGCTACAGCAATTAGAAGATGAGATGCGTCAAATAGCCTAAGGATCAGTTCTACGTTGATTTCCCTAGTGTTTGGCTCAATGTAATTTGTGGCTAAAGTTAAATTGAGGAGATGCTGAAATAGCGTCTCCTTTTTGTTTCCATGATGTTTCACAATAAGTTTGGTCTCATAGTCGAGGCCAAGTTTTATTTGTGAGGGTGTTATGGGGCTATTTGATAAGGTGTTTGACCCGTCGGCAGAATCGTTGGCCCTAAGTCCAGCGGAGGCGCTAGCGGCAATTTGCTTGGTTGCGATCGCAGCTGATGGCTACCTTTCCGATCAAGAAGGCCGTGAGATGGATATGTTACTAAGCCGCATGCGCCTTTTCAAAAGTTACTCCATGGAAATGGTGAACCGAATGAAAGACGGCTTATTGCAGCAACTACAGCAGCACGGTCCTAGCCGATTGGTAGAAGCCGCAAATGCCGTACTCCCCGTTGAACTCAAACCAACAGCATTTGCCCTAGCCACAGATTTAGTCTTGGCCGATGGTAGTGTTACCCCCCAAGAGCAAGCATTTCTTGACGATCTCTACCGTATTCTTGAAATTCCTAGTGATCAAGCCCTAACTATTGTTGAGGTGATGACCCTAAAAAATCGAGGATAATAATCTGGTGTACAAAGTCTTTAAGCTCAGACCTCATTTTCTGACAAATACGAGATAATAAATCTGCAATAGCTCACATCGACCCCACCAATAATCTCTATGACTGCTGCGATATCAGCACCATCTAAACAGATGGACGACTCTAAGCATGGCCTACCCGTAACTATCATTACTGGCTTTTTAGGTAGCGGCAAAACGACGTTGCTCAACCATATCTTGACCAATCAAGATGGCCTCAAAACGGCAGTGTTGGTGAATGAGTTTGGTGAAATTGGTATTGATAATGACTTGCTCGTTACCACTGGTGACGACACCATGGTGGAACTGAGCAATGGCTGTATTTGCTGCACCATCAATAATGACTTGCTAGAGGCTGTTTACAAGGTATTAGAACGTAAGGACAAAATTGACTATCTGGTCGTAGAAACCACGGGGTTGGCTGACCCTCTGCCAGTAGCGCTTACGTTCTTAGGCACTGAGCTGCGTGACCTAACACGGTTAGATTCCATTGTGACGCTGGTAGACTCAGAAAACTACAGCATCGATTTATTTAATAGTGAAGCAGCCCATAATCAAATTGCTTACGGTGACATTATTCTGCTGAATAAAACAGATCTTGTCGACGAGGCTGATGTCGATTCGCTAGAGCTGAAAGTACGCGATATCAAAGAAGGTGCACGTATTTTAAGGACGACCCAGTCCCAGGTGCCTTTACCACTAATTTTGAGCGTTGGTCTGTTTGAGTCAGATAAGTACTTTGCATCAGATGGAGCTCACCACAAGCACCACGATCATGGGAGTTCTGACCATGATTCTGACCATGAGCACGGTGAGCATGACCATACTCATAAGCACAGCCACGACGACGAACATCACGATCATGCAAATTGTGACCACGACCATGGCCATTGTGAGCATGACCATGACCATGAGCACGACCATGGCCATTCCCATCTCGATGTAGATGGGTTCACGTCAGTATCTATTGCCCGTGATCAACCTCTCGCAATTCGAAAGTTTCAACGTTTCCTGGATAATAAACTACCAGCGAATGTCTTTCGTGCTAAGGGCATTTTGTGGTTTGACGAGAGTGAAAAACGCCATATTTTCCACCTCAGCGGCAAGCGCTTTTCGCTAGAGGACGAAGAGTGGAATGGTCGGCCCCAGAAAACTCAACTCGTGCTGATTGGTCAAAATCTTGATCATGATGCCATCAAAGCTGAAATTGAGAAGTGCTTTTGTTTAGAGTCCAAGAGTCGTGGTACGGGGTTTGGTAGCTAGTGCGCGTTGTTATTCAACGGGTTACATCATCTCAAGTCGTTGTGAAAAATGAAGTGGTCGGCCATATAGGCCGTGGCTTAAATCTATTGGTGGGGATCGCTGAAACCGATACAGAGCAAGAACTCGACTGGATGGTCCAAAAATGCCTGACCTTAAGACTCTTTCCCGGAGCCGATTCAAATCGGTTTGATTTATCAGTTCAAGATATTCAAGGGTCATTGCTAGTTATCAGTCAATTCACCCTTTATGGAGACTGCCGCAAGGGTCGCCGACCCTCTTTTGACCAGGCAGCTCCACCGACCCAGGCCGTTAAGCTATATGAAAAGTTTGTAGATAAACTGCTACAGAGTGGTTTAACGGTAGAAACAGGAATATTTGGTGCCCATATGCAGGTCACTATTGACAATGATGGCCCAGTGACACTGGTACTAGAACGTCACGCTGGGTAGCCTAAAATAAATTAATTGCAGATAATTGCAGACTGGTGGATTTTTGATAACGCAGACGCTGATATATCAGGTTTGCTGGGGGGCTAACGGCAATTGTTATTCTCTAGTGAAAATAGTCACTGCATCAGTACTCCAGGGCATGTGACACTTTATTTTCTTTTAATCAGGTGATGCAGGTTCCGGTTTGCCTTGATAAAGTAAAGAAACATTAAGCGGGCTGGCAATCCTTCATAGAGATTATGCCGGAATACGACTATCCCAATTCCCTTTATGCCGCACAGTATTAATCTAATGACCTCGTTTCAAGCGCCTTCTGAGCAGGTTTTATTCTGTGATTTTGATGGGCCGATTGTAGATGTTTCAGAGCGCTACTATCGAACCTATCGCCTGGGGCTTTCAAACTTACAGGCTAGCCATCAAGAAAACTTTGGTGAGGCATTGCCGTTGCAACTCCTTTCCAAAAATCAGTTTTGGTGGATGAAACGGAATCGAGTCGCCGATACGGATATTGCGATTCGGTCTGGGATTCCTGCAGACTTAGTAGACACGTTTTTGCAACAAGTACAGCGGATTGTAAATCATCCCCACCTGTTGCAATGGGATGTCTTACAGCCTGGTGCTGAATCGGCCATACACCAGCTCAAACGCATGGGCATTCGCCTGGTATTAGTTACCCTGAGACATCCACGCCAGGTGCAGGCATTCTTACAGGCCAATGATCTGAGTCAGCACATTGATGAAATCTTCGGTGCTTCCGATATTAATGCGGCCCATCTCAATCGCACAGAACAAAAGGTTGCCTTGCTAGAACGGGCGATCTCGGCGCAGAAAGCACAAGGGTATTACCCGTTTCCCACCTGCATGATTGGCGATACTGAAGCAGACATTATTGCTGGTCAGCGTGCTGGGATCGTTACCGTTGCATTGACTGGTGGTATTCGTAGCCATGAGTTTCTAAAACGCTATCAACCAACAGCAATTGAATCGACATTGCTAAAGGCTATCCAAAGCAGACATATGCTTCAAGTGTTACAGGCTGCTTAAACCGTTAGCTTTTCCACCACCGATGTAGGGGGTAATAAAGAGCAGGTGTCCACAAACTGCTTAGAATTGCTGAACTTAGAGCCACGCGTTGGTGAGTGCGCCAAATTTGCCAAAGGCTAAGGTAAGGCGAGTTTGGCCATAGCACATGTTGAAAGGTCATTTGCAAGGCAATTATCGTAGCGGCAACTACGGCCATGCCAAAGACAATAAATGCCACCAAAACAACATTTTCTTGAATAATCCGCTGGCGTTGTAAGCGTGCTGTTAGCATCCCTACCAACATTAGACTTAAGGCATGGGTAGGAAAGGGTCCTGTCAGGCCATCTTGAAGTAATCCCAGCACAGTGCCTGCGATCGCAGCATCAATGATGGGGTGATGGATACTCCAAATAACTACCCATATGAGTAACCAATTGGGAGCCACATTCAAAAGTTCAATCCCAGGAAATCGCATCGGTGAGAGCAATAGGCAAAGTAACCCAGACCCCAGAACAACGAAAATATTGAGAAAGTTTCGTTGAAAGTCTGATAGTGTTTCCTTGCCTTTAGATGCGGTCATAGTCAATCGGCAAGAACTAAGGGGTTGACTCGTTGCTGTCTATGATTTCTGCTGGCGGAGCATTAACATCGGTTTTAGCTTCAAAAGGATGAATAGTCACCCACTCAAGAATATTGAGTGGCGATGACAGCTGGATAACTGCCTCAGGAGCCGGACTCTTTTTTAAGTCCATGCTCTCAATTCGTCCAACCGGAATGCCTTGAGGAAATAACCGACTGTAGGAAGAGGTAACAATAACATCGCCTGGTTTTACATCAGGTGTGGTTTCAAAAAACTGCATAACCACCCGTCCATCGACGTTGCCGCGCACCACACCCAGAGCGCGACTACGGCTGACCTTAACGCCCATTTGACTGGTTGGATCAGTCGTCAGCAACACCTTACTTGTATTAGGAGAAGCACTCACCACACGACCGACTAAGCCCCCGGGCCCTGTAGCCATGTCACCAACCGTAACACCGTCTAAGTGACCTTTGTTGACTGTAATTTGCTGCCACCAATTATCCGCACTACGACCAATGACCGCAGCAACCGTCACCTTGCCTTGAGAATCAGCGTAATCAATATTTGTTCGCAAACTTTGATTTTGATTTTCTAACTCAATAACCCGCTGCTGCAATTCCAAAATATATGCATTTTCCAGACGCTCCGCCTGGCTCAACCCAGGCTGCAACGGCGCAGTCAGTACCTGGTAAATTTCATATATAAAGGCCCCCTGGCTTTGACGCATTGCCCAAGCGAGAACGATAGCAAGCGTAGCTACACCTGCTCTTACCGCATATCTATCCCACCAGCGTCTCAGCGCAAACATATTTGCAAACAGTAGTCGTTAACAGCCTATAGAACGTTAGAGATCACGAGAACGGGCACTAAACACTCGCTCCATCTGACTAAAGTTCTCAAGGACACGTCCGGTTCCTAAAACAACGCAGCTAAGCGGATCAGCTGCAACATGAACCACAATACCGGTTTCATGGCTAATTAGGGTGTCGAGACCTTTGAGCAAAGCCCCGCCTCCTGCAAGCATAATACCCCGATCGATAATATCAGCTGCCAACTCCGGTGGAGTTCGTTCTAGGGTTCGTTTCACAGCCTCAACAATGACTGAAAGAGGCTCTGCCATACTTTCACGGATTTCAGCACTTTTTACGGTCACAGTTCTCGGCAACCCGGATAGCAAGTGTAATCCCCGCACATCTAGCACAATTTCGCCATCATTAGGACTGGGGTATGCAGAACCGATATTAATCTTGATTTCTTCAGCAGTACGCTCACCAATCACCAGGTTATGGACCTTTTTCATGTACTGAGAAATAGAATCACTCAGCTCATCGCCCGCAACTCTTACAGATTCACTCAAGACAGTGCCTTGCAAACTGAGGACAGCAACTTCTGTGGTACCTCCACCAATATCGATAATCATATTACCGGTGGGTTCCGCGACCGGTAGCCCAGCGCCGATGGCGGCGGCAACGGGTTCATCAATCAGATAAACCATACGAGCTCCAGCTTGTAGCGCCGCGTCCATAACGGCCCGACGCTCCACGCCAGTCACACCGCTAGGAATACCAATGACGATACGGGGCATACCTAAAGCCCGTCCTTCATGCACTCGTTTAATAAAGTGCTTGAGCATAAGCTCAGCGGTATCAAAATCAGCGATTACACCGTCCCGTAGCGGTCGTAAAGCAGTAATGTTACCCGGTGTTCGCCCTAACATTCGTTTGGCTTCCTCACCAACGGCCAATGGCTTGCCATCTTTATCCCTGGCTACAACGGAGGGTTCTTGCAAGACAACGCCTTTACCCGAAACATACACCAGGGTATTGGCTGTTCCCAGGTCTATGCCCATGTCACGGGAGAATGAAAAGCGATCGAGTAAACTCACTGTTAGACATGCCCCCAAACGAGCGATTAAAAGACAAATAAATTATGGATAGACCGGAATGGATTTTATTACGTTTTATATCTCGCGTCCAGTCCGCAGTTTTTAATCTAGTGATTATGACTGCATTGAGTAGGTTTTCCCAATGGCTTTAGGGTAGTTTGAGTATTTCTCAATTAGTTGGATATTTGCCATACTCCAAGGTTACACAGTCTATCAATGAACAAGCAGAACATAACAAAAAGAGCGAAAACCCTATTCTAAGGGGGAAGGCGTTAAAGATAATTCTAGATGTCTATGTCTGCCTTGTGTGTAAATTAGTTCTATAGCATAGTTGCTGGTGAAAATACGATGAGTCTGAATGTTGTCAATCTTGTGGGTCGAGCAGGGCGAGATCCTGAAGTACGTTACTTTGAATCAGGCAATGTCCTTTGCAAATTTACCATTGCAGTGAATCGACGTACCCGTAATAGTGATCAGCCTGATTGGTTTAACTTAGAGCTTTGGGGACGCAATGCTGAAGTAGCTGCTAACTATGTGAAAAAAGGCAGCTTAGTGGGCATAGTGGGTGCGCTCAAACTCGACAGTTGGCAAGATCGATCCTCTGGCGCACAGAGGTCTAGCCCCATAATTCGAGTGGAACGCCTGGATTTATTAGGCTCTAAGCGGGATAACGTAGCGCCTATGCAGAGCAACTATGATGATGAACAGTTTTAGGAATTGATACTGCAATATCTGAGATTCCTAGACTGAATAAATTAGTGGAAAGATGCAAGCTATCGTCTAGCTTGCTAAACGCTCTTTTCTATTACTGGCCTCAGCGGACTCACCACCACCATCATCTTGTATATTTGCTTGAAATTCACACCAAGCCGCGCCAGGGACTAACTCAATTTTACCTCGACTGGGGAAGTGTAATTTTTCAACAGCTGTTACACCATTGGTATAAAGGTACTCCCTTAAAAGCTGGTAGGCTTCATCAACGTTTTTTAAGCTGTAGTTAGCCGCATACAAATAAGGTTTAAGCCGATTGTGATTACGAGGGGCAGTTTCTCGAAATGTTAGGCGGGTAGCTTTCGAAGAGCTATGTTGGCAGCTAATACGGTACTTGATGGTGTGACAAGCTGTGTTAGGGAACATTTCACTGAGGAAAAATGGAATTCTTTAAAAACTGCCGAGAGCGACAAGCTATTTGCGCAAGTAAAGGCTTTTAAGAAATACCTTATTGCTAATTATGAACGGGTACTAATAAACGAACCCTAGTTCATATTGTCTAAAGTTGTCAAAAGTAATGTTGAATTAGTTATTACATTTGATCAACTTTTCCCAAACATTCATGTTCATCATAACGTGCATGAATGGAATCCAACTACTTCTCTTAATTGCTTGTCTGAACCTATGCCGATTGTCATTACATGCGGGCTATATCTGGTGTGCAGTAACTTAGTAACGCTTATTTTGCCTGGATTGTAGTCTATGGTTCAAATATAGGCTGCCGTAGTAGCTGATGATGGCTAAAGTGATGCCAACGACTGTACTGCCAATGAGTAAGGTAACGGTGATGTCCAGTCCCAGACTCATCCATTCATTGGGCGAACTGTTGGCAAAACTGATTTCTGTAGACTGTCTAAGCAGCCAACGTCCAACTTGATAGTTGAATGCATAAATAGGAACGTAGGTGAGTGGATTACTAATCCAGGTGCCTGCTGCAGCGATAATTTTGTTACCTCGAATAGCCGCAGCGATCGCAACTCCAATGATTGTCTGTAATCCAAAAAAAGGATAACTACCGGCAAAAACACCTGCAGCTAAGCCTCTGGCGATAGCTTGGGGGTGACTGCGCAGGCGAATAAAACGAATGTAGAAATATCTCAGCAGCCGTTGAATTTTTGTCCGCTTATGGCGTGGGGGAAAGTGTGATCTTTTACTAGATTGACCAGATTGATTGTGGTCAAAATCACCGTTTGGAGCTGCCACGGCTAAATTACCTATAAGTACATTAATACTAAATTAGAGCCGTTGTTGGAGGCTAAAAAGCCAATATGACGCGAAATATCCTAATACATCAGAACATTTGCTACATAGGCTACCAATATTAATTATGACCACATGATTGACGTTGAGCATTCCTGATCATCCGGATGGATAAACGGCATAGGATATCGTTACAGATTGATGTCACCAAAAACAGGAATGTGACCGAGCAAGGCCCAAAGATCGTAAACACGCTTATACAACGAGAAACCATTGCTGCGATCGCAACTGCAATTGTGCCGCAGCAGGGGAGTGTCGGCATTGTGCGGTTATCGGGTGCGACTGCCGTAACCATTGCTCAGCAGCTGTTTCGTAGTGCAGGAACCTGGGAAAGTCATCGAATTCTCTATGGTTACATTACCGATCCTGATACACAGCAAACAGTGGATGAAGCACTTCTACTGTTAATGAAGACTCCCCGTTCTTACACCCGAGAAGATGTGGTGGAGTTCCACTGCCACGGTGGCATCATAGCGGTGCAACAGGTGTTGCAGCTCTGCATCGCCCAAGGAGCACGCCTGGCTGAACCCGGGGAATTTACCCTGAGAGCCTTTCTCAATGGCCGTTTGGACTTAACCCAGGCCGAGGGCATTGCGGATTTGGTTGGAGCCCAGTCCCCTCAAGCGGCCCAAGCGGCCCTTGCCGGGATTCAAGGCAAGCTCACCCATGTCATTCGTCACTGTCGTAGTCGCTGTTTAGATGTGCTGGCTGAAGTAGAAGCTCGCATTGATTTTGCGGATGATCTGCCCCCTCTAGATGAGGAAACTGTGCAGCAACAGCTTGATGAAATTCTGGCTGATGTCGCTAATATTCTCTCGACCGCCCATCAGGGAGAACTGCTCCGTGCCGGGCTAAAAGTGGCCATTGTAGGTCAGCCCAATGTGGGTAAATCTAGTTTGCTAAACGCCTGGAGCCGTTGCGATCGCGCCATTGTCACTCCATTACCGGGCACCACGCGTGATCTGGTCGAATCCCAGCTAGTAGTCGGGGGGATTCCTGTCCAGGTATTGGATACAGCCGGTATTCGCGATGCAATCGATCAGGTAGAACAAATGGGCATTGAACGCTCCCAGACTGCCGCTCAAGGCGCAGATATAGTGTTATTGACAGTAGATGGAACGATTGGCTGGAGCGCAACTGAAGCCATGTTATATCGCGACATTAAACATAAGCCCCACATCATTGTTCTAAATAAAGTAGATTTAGGGCCGCCAATAGCCTTGCCACCAGCCGATGTATCCGCTGATGTGCCCATTGTAGAAACCGCTGCTGCCCAGGGAAAGGGGATTGATGCGTTGGAAAAGGCCATACTTACCCTGGTGCAAACTGAAAATGTGACTGCCGCCAATACGGCTCTGGCGATTAACCAACGTCAGGCATCAGCACTGACTCGTGCCCATAGCGCTTTAAAGCAAGTCAACGCCACCCTAAAAGCAGAAATGCCTCTAGACTTTTGGACCATCGATCTACGGGATGCCATCCGTGCCCTGGGTGAAGTGACCGGCGAAGAGATGACCGAATCTATGCTAGATGAAATTTTTAGTCGGTTTTGTATTGGTAAGTAGGAGCACTTTCTTATGGATGCCCTTCAATACCGAACGCTATCAGTCAGGATTCCTTATCAGCCATCGTCAAAGAGGGAAAAGCAATGGGTAATGGGCATTACCGGAGCGACGCGAAGACATCCCCAGAGGGTGATTGGGCCATGGGCAATACCTGCGAGCCTTTTTTTAAGGAGGCATTTGCCACATTGGCAGGCGAACACCTGGACAATCTCGTGGAGTTTTATCAGGCTTTATTGGGCCGCTCTCCCCAATCCTACGTACCTGGACACTATGCAGAGTTTGCGCTGCCGGGTTTAAAGCTAGCTCTGTTTAAACCAAATGCGAATCAGAGGGAAGAATTTATCGGAACAGCTGCCAGTATGAGTTTATGTTTGGAGGTGAAGGATTTAAAAGATGCGATCGCAATGCTGAGAGCATTAGGTCACCCACCTCCGGGCAATATCATTTACGCCAGCCATGGCCAGGAAATCTATGCTTACGATCCGGCTGGTAATCGTTTAATTTTCCACGAGTCATCTAATCCATTTGGCTAAGGCGCTTGAGTTTAAGCACATCGGTCATCTTACGCAGCTTTTTAACGGTCCGGTCAAAATGAGCATGATCTTTGACATCAAGCCCCAGATCGATTTCTGCAATCTGATCGGGAAACGTAGTTACCGTTGCTCGGTGTACATTGATCTTCAAATCTGATAAGTGACTCAAAATATCCTTAAGGACGCCTACTCGATCAATTACCTCTAGCTTGAGCATCACTGGGTAGGTCGGATGTCTACCCGTTGTCGCCTCTGCTGAATTCCAACACAACGGTATCAGACGATCCCCAGGAACTGACGCCACATTCGGACAGCCTTGTCGATGGATAGCAATCCCTCGAGCCCCCAGGGATACTGCCCCAATAATGGGTTCACCTGGCAGTGGATTACAACAACCGGCAATGTGATGCAATAGCCCTTCCACACCGATGATGGAACTCCCAGACTCAGCACTGCCGAGATCTCCCCCCCAGCGGGTGCGAACAACTGCACCTTCATTAATTTGATCTGCCAGCAGATCATCATCTACTTCTTCTAATGGCTGCAGCTCTTTTGTCGCCTCTTGCAAACGATTGACAACTGCATTCAAAGTAATTTCGCCATATCCCAAGGCTGCCAGCATATCCTCAACACAGGGATAGTTACTACGTTGGGCAGCCTCTTGGGCTGGAGATGATTTCAACAAGGAATCTAAACCATCACGCCCCATGACCTTTTCCAACATGGCGTGACCACGGGTAACATTTTCATCATGGTGAGATTGTTTGTACCAGTGACGAATACGGCTACGGGCACCAGCAGAAACGACAAAATTGAGCCAATCTAAACTAGGCCGACTATTTTTATTGGTCAGAACTTCAACAATGTCACCATTTTGGAGCTCCGTATCGAGAGTAACGATACGATCATTGACCCGAGCCCCAGCACAGTGGTGACCAACTTCGGTATGAATACGATAAGCAAAGTCTACAGGGGTTGCACCTTGGCTAAGCGAAAAAACATCACCCCGAGGACTAAACACATAAACTTCCTCGTCAAAAAGATTGTCTTTGACATCGCTAAGGTACTCTTGAGCATCTTTGAGATCGCTTTGCCATTCCAGCAACTGGCGTAGCCAGGTAAACTTCTCATCCTCGGCATTGACCTTAGTATTACTATTGCCAGTCTCCTTATATTTCCAGTGGGCGGCAATTCCATACTCTGCAACATGGTGCATTTCCACCGTACGAATCTGCACTTCAATAGGACGACCCTGCTCACCAATAACAGCTGTGTGTAAAGACTGATAGCGATTGGCTTTAGGGAGGCCAATGTAATCTTTAAATCGGCCAGGAATCGGCTTAAATCGATCGTGTACAACGGCCAGTGCTCGATAGCAGTCCACCTTTGTATTTACGATGATGCGTACCGCTGCGATGTCATAAATCTGGTGAAAGTCCTTTTTCTGGCGCTGCATCTTGCGGTAGATACTATAAAGGTGTTTGGGACGACTGCTGATTTCCACACAGCCAATTCCTTCACTCACAAGATGGGTTTCCAGCAATTCGGCAACCTGTTTAAGGCGAATCTCACGATCTATTCGTTTCTCAGAAATGAGATCCTTAATTTCTCGATAGGAAGCGTCTTCAAGGTACTTAAATGACAGATCTTCCAACTCCCATTTCATGCGACCGATCCCCAGGCGGTTAGCTAATGGCGCAAAAATTTCGATGGTTTCACAAGCCTTTTGCAACTGCTTTTCTGGGGGCATATGCTGCAATGTCCGCATATTGTGAAGACGGTCTGCCAGTTTAACTACAATCACCCGAATATCTTGAGCCATGGCTAAGAACATGCGGCGAAAGTTCTCAGCTTGGCGTTCTGTCTTGCTATTAAACTGAAATTTCGAGAGTTTCGTAACACCCTCAACCATTTGACGAACTTCTGCACCGAAATGAGCCTCAATTTCATCAGCCGAGACATCGGTGTCTTCAACAACGTCATGCAAAAAACCAGCGGCAATCATAGCGCTGTCTCCCCCTAGACTGCGCAAGATATTAGCAACAGCAACTGGATGGGCAATATATGGTTCGCCGGAAGCACGCATTTGGCCCTTGTGAAGCTGATAGGCAAATTCAAACGCTCGGCATACGAGTTGATTATTGTCCTTATGAAGCTCTAGCTGTCCCCTATTTTCATCATCCACCTCATCTGGCTGACTGTGCTCTAGGATGCAGGACCTTAGCCAGGTAGGTAAGGTACAGTCTTGGGGAAGAACGGTCGCTGCTGAGGTCATGGTAGATCGAGGAAAGAATAAAAACTGGAAAAACCAAATTTTGCTCTGGGCGGCTTGAAGACTGCCAAGACCCTTGCTGTATGTTCCATCGACAGAAGATGTATTAGCTGCATAATGCCGATATTTCGCATCATGCATAAGCTAAAAGCATTTGCCCTATGTAAGAAATATTCCTGGTACGAGTGATGTCACCCCTTTAAGATGTATCTTGCCCAGGATGCTTGACCTCTTATATTCGTAGGATAGATTAAGAGTATAAAATCTTACAACTGTAGCCTGATGCTAAATCTGCTAATGGTTTCAATGACGACCTACCCTAATGATTAATTAGGTAATCTCAAATGTTTTAGAGGATTATTTGCGTCATCTATATCTCTTGTTATAGATTACGTGTCCTACTGCAGAACAGGCGAGTACTTATATAAAACCTATAGATATAAAAGGCTGAGTTTGAGCAGGTTTATTAAAAACTTACATTATTATTAAATCATGACATTTACTGCTGTGATTGACTCTTTTGATGACTACCAAAACCAGTTAGTTAAATGTCAGGCCGTCATAAACCAGGAAAACATCTGTCAGCAGCTCCAGGTTTTACAACAGATTTTTTATCAAACTCTTTGGCCTCAAGTAATTCAAGCAGACCTATCTCAGTCTCAGTGGCGTTCAGCAACTACGGAAATTCATCGCCATATGAGGCTTTTGGCCATTGAAGTTAATTTTTTGCAATCAGCTCGCCATACCCAGACATATCAACAGCGTTTAGAGCAAATTGAGCAACGATTGCAACAGTTGCATGGGTTTACTAACGTTTTAATTAACCTTTGCCAAAAGGATTGTCAGTAAAGACTGAGAAGAGCTCAAGCTAATACCTATTTACTGACTCAAACATTAATTTGTAATAGGGTTAAAACTTGAGTTTTTTCCGACTAAAAACTACATTGCTGCCTAGGAGCGTGGTACACATATCTATCAAGCATTTATGCACTTTATTTATGGAGGGTAATGTTCTGTCCAAAACATCCTCGGGAAACGCTGTTGGCATATCAATTAGTAGATGGTCTCAACGCCCATAGTTGTCCAACGTGCAGCGGTTCTTGGCTTCTGTCTGAGGATTATCAGGCATGGCAGGCTACCCAGGTAGATCCAGCCTTGAGAGTTGATAGCTTAACAGTGCCTATTAACCATCATATTGACTACCAGCCTTCTCGCTACGATAACCGGGCTGGGCTATGTCCAAGCTGTGGATTTTACTTAGTTCGTGGCAGGATTAATCTTAAAAAGGTTTCATTCTTTGTGGAACGTTGCCCTGGCTGTAAAGGTATGTGGTGTGACGACGGTGAATGGGAAATTTTGGATAGATTGGGCTTAAGTGCTTATTTTCCGGTTTTATTTACAGATGAGTGGCAAAGTCATGTGCGGGTTGCTGAGGCAAAGTTCCGAGAGCAGTTAGCAACTGCAGAAAAGCTAGGGCCAGACATTGCTGAGAAACTCTTTGAATTGGCAAAACTGCTAGAGGAACATCCTAACGGAGATTTCGGGGTGGCCTATTTGATGAGACGGTTTGAAAAATAAGGCGTCGTAGACATAAGACATGCGTCCTTAAGGGGATGGCATGCCATCCCCTTAAGGACAAAAATAATCCTCAAAATTTAGACGTCTAAGCGTTTAATGGTTTAAGTGAGCTTACTGCACTCTATGACTTCTCCTCTGTTGCAGCTAGATAGTTTTTGTATCGCCTATCCGCGACAGGATAGTTGGGCTGTTGAAAATGTGTCTTTAAGCTTGCAACCTGGTGAAATGTTGGGGTTAGTCGGTGAGTCGGGTTGTGGTAAATCAACCCTGGGTCGAGCCGCCCTGAGATTATTGCCTGGGGGTAGTCGTACCCAGGGGCGGTCCCTATTTGAAGGCCGAGATGTGTTTGGTTTTTCGAGTCGGGAAATGCGGCGGTTTCGGGGAGAAGCGGTCTCATTGGTATTTCAGGACCCGATGACCCGCCTGGATCCACTAATGACGATTGGCGACCACTGTGTGGAAACTCTGCAAGCTCATCGAGCGGATTTATCTAAGCAGGCGGCAAAGGACCTTGCGATCGCGACCCTAGAATCTGTTAGTATCCCGGCCAATCGCTGGGAGCAGTATCCCCATGAATTTAGCGGGGGTATGCGTCAGCGAGTGGCCATTGCCCTGGCATTACTGCTTAATCCCAAGCTAATTGTGGCTGATGAACCGACCACTAGCTTAGATGTTACTGTTTCAGCTCAAATTCTAGACTTGCTGACTCAGCTTTGCCGTGAGCGAGGGATGGCTCTAATTTTGATTTCCCATGACCTGGCTCTAGTGGGGGAATATTGCGATCGCATCGCTGTTATGTACCAGGGTAAGCTTGTGGAACTAGGACCCACTGAGGAAGTCCTCTATCAGCCCCAGGCAGACTACACTCAATCCTTATTGCAGGCGGCGCACCAACTACAAAATTACGACGTAGAGACATCAGTCGTAGAGGCAATGACAACCTCACCTCTGCTGCGAGTTCAGGATCTGGTTAAGCATTACACCATTGAGCAAAACCTACTGTCAAAATTATTTAACCGAACTCCACCGGAAACAATCAAGGCAGTGGATGGCATTTCGGTCGATTTGCACCCCGGTGAAGTGCTGGGCTTAGTGGGCGAGTCAGGCTGTGGCAAGAGCACCTTTTCCCGTACGCTAATGCAGATTATTCCACCCACATCAGGTCGGGTGGAGTTTATGGGACAAAATTTGGTGGGGCTATCACGATCAGCGCTCCAGGCCCAAAGACGCAATTTTCAAATGATCTTTCAA
Organism: Leptolyngbyaceae cyanobacterium MAG.088; assembly: GCA_019634055.1. Taxonomy (GTDB): domain Bacteria; phylum Cyanobacteriota; class Cyanobacteriia; order Phormidesmidales; family Phormidesmidaceae; genus Leptothoe. Next base: position 22,421 of record JAHQVZ010000098.1, on the reverse strand, counting down.
GATCCCCATGCCTGTCTAAATCCGATGATGACAGTTGGTCGAGGCATTGCTGATCCGTTAATTATTCATGGTTTGGCCAGTGCATCAGAGGCCAAACAGCAGGTTCATGACATGTTAAAGCGGGTGGGACTCACACCAACCGCAGACTATTACAGCCGCTACCCTGGTGATTTATCAGGCGGACAGCAGCAGCGGGTGGCCATTGCCCGAGCCCTCATTACTAAGCCTAAACTGGTGATCTGCGATGAACCAGTGAGTATGTTAGATGCCAGTGTGCAGGCCCAGGTGCTGGAGCTAATGCTAGAGCTTAAGGATGAATTAGAGCTAACGTATTTATTTATTACCCACGATTTGTGGGTAGCTCGATATCTTTGCGATCGCATCGCTGTGATGAACGAGGGGAAAATTGTTGAACTCGGTCCTACAGAACAGCTGTTTACGACACCTCAGCATCCTTACACAAAAACACTCTTGTCAGCAGCGCCTTTACTAGCTCAGTAAACCTGGTTAAACAAAAAGGGTTGGCCCTAGGCCAACCCTTTTTTCAAGTTCACAATCAATTAGCAAACGTGCTGATTACTGAACAATGATTTTACCAGCCATACCAGCACCACGGTGAGGGGCACAGAAGTAGTTGTACTCACCAGGCTCACTAAAGGTGGAAGAATAAGACTCACCAGGAGCAAAGGTTAACTGCGACTGAGATAAGGAATCAGCAACATCTTTGCCACCAGGAACTGCGTCTGCATCGAAGATCACATTATGGGGTGCCATTTTATTGTTAACCCAAGTGACCGTATCACCAGCCTTAATTGTGATGGTGGCAGGCTCAAACTGGAGTAGACCAGCATCGGAGCCCATTTTGACTGTGTGATCAGTAGCGTAGGCAGGGGCCGCATTGAACACAGTACTTGCTAGAACAAGAGTGGCAACAGCAAGAAGCGCACCCACTGTCCGAAAAACTCGACGTAAAAATGTCATAGTGATTTTCTCAAGGTTGAACTCGGCGAAATTTAGGGTAACCCTAAATTTGACTCATCTGCATACCATTTTAGAACGCCTTGAGTCACTACAAAGATGAAAAACTATAGCTTGGACCATTAATGAATTTTAGAGTATCCATAAATCCTTGCAGTGCGTCTTAAAGCCCCATGCTCTTCCGATGTGAAACCATTACTGTTTAAGAGCTAGGAGGTTTTCCACAACACCTTGAATCATCCTAAAAAGTGGACATTACATTCAGCAGCCCCATCAAATTCACTTCACACTTGTTCATGATTTGACTTGATGTCATTTGACCAGCCACTGAAAAATCGTTGACCCTATTGCTTAGTTATTTATCAAGCTGATTGTCAAGTCAGTTTGATACAAGTCTTCGATATTTTGAGAGGAGTATCCAATGAAGTCTATTTTGGCGACTGTCATTGCCTTTTTGGCCAGTGCACTATTTTTACCTGAACAAATTGAAAATGTTGCAGCCTACGTATTATCTCAGGCAGATAAGGGGTGGTAGTCACGAATGACGTTCGCACAAGGTATGGGTTGACCAGCCTTAGCTTTCACGTCAGCTCATTTTAGATTTAATACTGAAAACGCCTGTTTTTAAGGGGTATCCCCCCCCTGGAAGCAGGTTTTTCTATTCGGTAACGTAGTTGGGAAGGCTAAAGAAAATCTCAAGAACTCCGAGTAGTGGCCCCCATTTACGTAAAAAATAATACTTGGCTACTCGGATACTGGTATTAGATAATACGTAGCTTATGCTGAACACATTTTGAGGCCATAGAAATGTCTGCTTGGACTGTTGAAACAATTAGTCTTCCTGCGATCGCAGGCAGTAAAGTTCCGTGGGCTCCCTGGTAACCTCAAAGCGACTGACATCATCTGTTGTCAGACGCTGGTTAGCTATAGTCTCTGCCCTGGCAATAGGTGGATGTCAAGTATCAGCTCAGCTACCTCTACCAACAGATGGACGACAAAAGACCCGTTCCCGTTCTGTGATTGTTCAGCTGTTTGAATGGCCTTGGGCAGACATTGCTCAAGAGTGTGAGACGTGGCTAGGCCCTAAAGGATATGGGGCTGTACAAATTTCTCCCCCCCATGAGCATCCAGTAATTGCGCAGGATAATATTTCTTTTCCCTGGTATCAGCGCTATCAAACACCAGTTAGCTACAAGTTATCGAGTCGCAGTGGGAATCGATCAGACCTGGCAGAGATGATCAGTCATTGCCACAAGGCTGGTGTTAACGTTTATGCCGATGTGGTGATCAACCATATAACTAGTAACGGGGCCAGTGAAGCGGCCAGTAATGGGGCCAATGATGGGGTTAGTCATGGCATAGGAAATATCGATGACGCACCACAGGCGTTGAACATGGCCAGTGAAACGGTGCAGGTGGCAATTTCAAATGCGATGAATGAGCTGCTAGCTCTTGGTGTAGCTGGGTTCCACATTGACTCTGCTGAACATATCCCCCCTCAGCATCTGACAAAGATTTTACGCCGTCTCCACCCTCTCAATACTAAATTTCATCGCCATGGTGGTCGTCCCTTTGTCTATCAAGAGGTAAGCAACACTGACTCAACTCAAGCTAGTGACTATTTTGGGAATGGGGCTGTCACTGAATTTGCCTATGGTCGCAATCTGGGTGAACAGGTACGCCATGGCGCATTAAAAAACTTGATGCTGTTCGGCCAAGCCTGGGGATTGATGCCGAGCCATAAGGCAGTTGTATTTACAGATAACCACAGCACTCAGCGGAGTCGCGATCTCAACATCGTGACCTTTTACTCTCCAGCGGATGATGGCGCACGTTATCGCCTAGCCAATGTATTCATGCTGGCCTGGCCATATGGTACGCCTAAAATTATGTCCAGCTATGACTGGCCCCGTGAAATAGGCAACTGGTTTGGCCCTCCTGCCGATGAAAAAGGTCAAACGTTGCCGGTAAGCTGTGGGACTGACTGGGTATGCGAGCACCGTTGGACTGAGATTGCCAATATGGTCGAATTTCGTAATGTGACCAAAGGGGTCTCTACGGTTAACCATTGGTGGGACAACGGCAATAACCAAATCGCATTTGCCCGAGGGAGCCGGGGTTTTGTCGTCATCAATAATGAGAACAAACCTCTCAGTGAAACTTTGATGACCGGGTTACCGAGCGGTAGCTACTGCAATGTTTTAGCTCCTTCTAAGCCAATTACAACACCTGATAGTGCATTAACTAGCTGCGATATACCGATTGTGGTGGATATAGAGGGTAAAGCGAGCTTTAAAGTCCCCCCCCTACACGCAGTAGCAATTCATATTATGGCTCAGCACTAACACTTAGAAATCAATCCATCAATAGCAGACCTAAATAGGTCTCTATGCCCAAAATTCTAGTACCGATAACTCATTTTCCAAAAACAACATACTGATGAATTATTCTCAAAGATTGTATTAAATCGTACATTCCACGGAACCTTGTTCAGTTCTGTCTTTGTTAGACAGGGTTTAGATATAGGTAAGATTCTGAAAATAGAAATGATTAAAAATATAGTTTTAACAGTTTTAGGATCAACAGCTGTTCTCCTCACACCATCCCTTAACTCAACAGCACAAGCAGCAACCCTTGGAGGAAGTGGAAGTTGTGCAAATGTTAGTTTTAGTTATATTGACTGCGCAGGTTCTTTTAGCGGCAATGATAAGGGTGCACAGGGTACTGGATTGAACAATCTGGATGCCTTATTTGGCTCAGGTTGGTCATTTGCTGGTGACAATGAAGATAGTACCGTGTCCTTTACGTCTGGTGGTGATGGCACAAAGGCGGGTAATGCATCTACAAGCTTGAGTGGTTTTGGTGCGATCGCTGTCAAGGCAGGAAATTCTTACTCACTTTATACAGTTGATGATTTGTCTAGTTTTGAGTGGTCAACAGAAGGGGTAGCAAAAGTGGGTAAAAATAATACCCCCGGCCTCTCTCATCTATCCGTTTATACCTATGCTGAAGGACCGGAACACGAATCAGAGCCAGAATCCGTCCCTGAGCCAGGTTTATTGCTCGGCATTCTAGGCCTAGTCGGTACTGGATTCCTTCCTAAAAAGAACTAGACGAAGGCAATACCCCTATTAACAACTTGTCTGTTGATATTTCATTTACTCAGCACATTATGCGCTGATTTTTTTCATGTAATAACCCCCGATGCAAAAGCACCGGGGGCGGTTTGTTATAGGCGTTATTCATAACATGAAGGAGCAGTATGTCTGCCCTCTATGCCTAACTTGACCCAAGCCTAGGGTCACTGACCTCCGCTTCAGCAGAATGTTTATCGAATGCCAATCAGATTCTAAAAATGCATCAACTTTCTTTGAACTGTAGTCAGTATTCTTTACTTTTGCCACACTCTATGAATATTTCCCGCAACTAAAAATTATTCCCATTGAATTGAAGCCATAGCTTTACTAAGCAATGCCCCCATAAATCAGGCCGGTTTCAATAAACTACAAACACAAAAAACAATGCCCAAAACAAACTGAGAGATACGTTCAAAATGCACTCAGTTGTGAGCCATTGATAGTATTTTTTTTCACATCCTATGGGCAGAAAGCGTTGAAAACCGGACCGTTAGTGTACGGTTTTCAATCAGTTTTTTTCTCCAGTGACGTTGATAGGCTAAGGCTAAGGACATATTTGTAAGGAACTTCAGCCCATGCCAGTCAACAAAGACCCACGCCCACCACGGTCCAGGCAAATCAGTAATCTACTTTTTTTGCTAGGCGCAATTCTGCTGACGGTAAATATTTTTCTACCCATTCAGCGCACCCCACGCACCCCTTACAGCATGTTTATCCATCAGGTGCAAGAGCATGAGGTGATCAAAGCATCCGTAGGGCAAAACGAAATTCGCTATCAGGTAACAGATGACCTCGGAGAGCCTGGCGCAGTCTACTCCACCACACCAATTTTCGACTTAAAACTGCCGGACCTGCTAGAAGCGAATGGTGTTGAATTTGCAGCCATGCCACCGCCCCAAAACCAGTGGATTAGTAGCTTATTGAGTTGGGTGATTCCCCCTTTAATCTTTATCGCGGTTTGGCGCTTTTTCTTAGCCAGAGGTGGTGGCCCCCAAGGTGCACTTTCCATTGGTAAAAGTAAGGCCAAAGTCTATGTAGAAGATGAAGCCACCAAAATTACCTTTGAAGATGTGGCTGGCGTGGAAGAAGCCAAAACTGAACTGGTAGAAATCGTTGACTTTTTGAAAACACCCAAGCGGTTTACCGATATTGGAGCCAAGATTCCCAAGGGAGTATTGCTAGTCGGACCTCCAGGAACCGGTAAAACACTGCTAGCCAAGGCAGTCGCTGGTGAAGCGGGTGTACCTTTCTTTAGTATTTCTGGCTCTGAGTTTATTGAACTGTTCGTGGGTGTAGGTTCTTCACGGGTACGTGATCTATTTGAGCAGGCTAAAAAACAGGCTCCCTGTATCGTCTTTATCGATGAGCTAGATGCCATTGGTAAATCCCGTGCTTCTGGCGGTTTCTATGGTGGTAATGATGAACGGGAGCAAACCCTAAACCAACTGCTCACAGAGATGGATGGCTTTAGTGCAGGTGATAACACCATCATTGTGTTAGCTGCGACTAACCGTCCTGAAACCTTAGATCAGGCTCTATTGCGTCCCGGTCGTTTTGATCGTCAGGTGCTAGTGGATCGCCCAGATCTCAAGGGGCGTGAAGCGATTCTCAAAATCCATGCCCAAGAGGTCAAGCTAGAAGATGATGTGGATTTGAATGCCATTGCTACCCGCACCCCTGGATTTGCTGGTGCCGACCTGGCTAACCTGGTCAATGAAGCGGCTTTGCTAGCAGCCCGCAATAACCGCCAGGCAGTCGTTCAAGCTGACTTTGCCGAAGCTATTGAGCGCGTGGTAGCAGGCCTAGAGAAAAAAAGTCGGGTGTTGAACAATAAAGAGAAGGAAATCGTTGCTTACCATGAAGTTGGCCATGCCATGGTAGGTACATTAATGGAAGGGGGTGGGCAGGTAGAGAAAATCTCGATTGTGCCGCGAGGGATGGCTGCATTAGGCTATACGCTCCAGTTACCAACTGAAGATCGATTTCTTCGCAGTGAAGAGGAATTAAAAGGCCAAATCGCTACATTATTAGGGGGGCGTTCTGCTGAAGAGGTTGTTTTTGGTTCAATTACCACTGGTGCCGCTAATGACCTGCAACGGGCAACAGAAGTGGCTGAGCAAATGGTTACAACCTATGGCATGAGTGATGTTCTAGGACCTCTAGCCTACGACAAGGGTCAACAAAGCTCATTTCTAGACAGCGGTATGCCCAATGCACGGCGCAATATGAGTGAAGCAACGGCCAGAGCCATTGACGCCGAAGTCAAAGATTTGGTGAAAACAGCCCATGATAAGGCCTTGGAAATTCTTCGGAATAACCGAGAGTTGCTGGAAAGCATTTCCCAACAATTGCTAAAAGAAGAAGTGATCGAAGGAGAAGAATTACGAGCAATGCTAGCCCAAGTAAAACCGTTAGTAACAGCGTAGAACTGTGATATCCCAGATCAGCCGTTAGTTACAGGTTGTATCCGTTTGTATCCGTACTTATTGTGGGCAATGGTGTTGGCTTACCAATGCCGTAACCTTGGCCATAGCCCACATTCAACTCTCGTAGGGTTGTCAAAATCGCATCGTTTTCAACAAACTCAGCAATGGTTTTCATCCCCATCATGATGGCTACCTGATTAACCATGTCTACAATTGTTCGAATATACTCCTCTTGATCAATATTGCGAATCAAATCACCATCGATCTTGAGATAGTCGACTGGCAATCTCTGCAAGTATCCAAAAGAAGAAATACCACTACCAAAATCATCGAGGGCAAAGGTCACCCCAAGTTTTTTCAGAGTATCGATAAACTTTAATGCCTGATCAAGCTGAGAGATTGTAGTGGTTTCTGTAATTTCAAAACATAACTTGTCTGCAGGCATAGTTGATTGTTGCAATAAGTCTGTAACAAACTCAGTAAAATCTTCATCGCTTAAGCTACGCCCCGACAGATTGATGGCAACTATTGTTGTAGCGTCAGGATAGTAGTCGCGGTAATTGTTCAGTACGGTTTTGACCACCCAGCGATCAATCAGGCCAATCATGCCATAGCGTTCTGCCATAGGAATAAACAAATTGGGAGGAACACTATTACCGTTTTCATCAGTCATTCGCAACAAAACCTCGACATGATGATAGTTATCGTCAAACAGCGAGACAATTGGCTGCTCCACTAAATAAAATCGATTTTCTGAAATCGCTTGGGGAATATTGGCAATATGGATTAATTCAAGATGTTGTTGATCCAGTGCTGTATCGTTGAGATCCGCTATATAAACCCGCCCTCGCCCTAAGTCCTTAGCCTTATAGCAGGCCAAGTCCGCACGACTGAGCAACTCAATCACACTAGAAGCATCAGCCAAAATTGGCACTAGCCCAATACTTACACCTACCTGAAAGTGCCGACCTCGCCAAGTAAATTGGTAGTTCTTAATTTTGTCAACCAGAATCTGGGAAAGTCTCTGACCTTGTTCTAATGAACAACCTTCCAATAACAAGCCAAATTCATCTCCCCCTAGCCGACCTAAACTATCGGAGCTGCGGATGTTTTGCTGTAGTAGCTGAGCTAACTCTGTCAGAAGCTGATCACCAATTAAATGACCGGCTGTATCGTTAACAATTTTGAACTGATCTAAGTCTAAATACCCTAATACTGATTGAATGCCCCGATCGCGCGCCCGCTTAATTGTCTGTCGTAAACGAGTATCAAACTCATTACGGTTCATTAGTCCTGTGAGAGGGTCATAAGTAGCCTGATAAGCAATCGTTTGAGTGAGATTATACTCCTCTGTCATTTCTCTTTGTAGACCTCGGTAGCCCTGAAAAGTATTGTTTTTATCAAACAATGGACGGGCATTTAGGTGAAAGATACGGAGTGTTGTATTAGATGTATGCAACCGCAACGTGAAATTTTCAATAGATTGATGTTGCGTTAATCGATCATTAAGTTGCACCCAGTCTGCCTCTAAATCAGGCACAGACGCTAGAATCTGACAAAGTTTTTTGCCTTCTAATGTTTCTTGCTGCAGGTAATCAAAATCACCAGATAGATAGGAAATTGCCAGATTATCATCTAGTTCCCAAAACAGATCGGCACCAAGGCTTGCTAGATCTCGATAGCGTTCTGCATGCTCTTTCAGGATCTGTGACTGATAAACGCGACAGCGATATATTGCTATGAGTAACGTACACATCCCTAAACTTGCTAGCAGTAGACTACTGCCTAGCCAAACAACCTTTGGGTTTACTTGTGGCTCTTGCTTTGGTAGCTGCCCTAAAACATCAGGTTTTACTGAGCTAAAAACCCTAGTCGTAATCTTTATATTCGCAACTTGTAATTTCTGATTAATCTCTACCTTATTGGGATGAGCGTAGCAAATTACTGCTTGCGGCCAACCCTCTATATCAATATGCTGACTCCCATAGGCTACTGATGGCAGCAAAAGGTTCAGGGTAGTGACACCAGCTAGAGGGAACTTGAAGACATTCCATAAAGCTACAGGACGATTAATCACAGTTTCTTATCAATAAGAGCTAATATTGACCAGATAAATAAAATTATTGAGGTTTTTGTTAACATATAGGGAGGTGGACGACACATTGGGAGGTGTTATGGTCTATGACAGACGTACTCTATATAGTACATTTGCCATGGGTGTTCGGTTATAGGGGTATACCTGAATAGCTTGTGTTGTTTAAAGAACCTATCAACATGTCTGATACCTCATCAGATCAAAACTATAACAGTCATGGATTAGGGAAAGGTTGACTATTCTGATTGCATCCTAATTTTCGCGAATAGTAGCTGCTTGTGCCAAAAGTGATTCAGCAAAGGCGATCCCTTCTTGGTGGGATCGACCGCCTGCTAGCTGGGCTAGTTCTTCACGGCGAGCTGTGGCATCAAGATCGGTGACCCTAACGACAGTACGTTCATCGGCCTTCTTTCTGCCATTGGTGACAATCTGTTTATCAACATGAAAATGGGCGTCGGCCATAGCGGCAACTAAGGGCTGGTGAGTGACACAAAGCACCTGACGATGTTGACTAAGTTGATAAAGCTTTTCGGCAATGGTCTGGGCAACACGCCCTGAAACACCCACGTCAATTTCATCAAAAATAAGGGTACCAATGGGGTCTACCTTTGTGAAACAGGCCTTAAATGCTAACAGGAACCGACTCATTTCTCCCCCTGAAGCAGTTTCAGTCAGGGGTTTTAAGGGTTCACCAGGATTGGGGCTAAAGAGGAACTCAATCACATCAGCACCATGGGACTGGGGAGAACTAGCACGCAAATCAGCTTTAAATTTCACCCGGTCCATCGCTAAAGGCTTGAGTTCTTCAACTAGTTGCGATTCCAAACGCTTAGCAGCTTTTTTTCTGAGTTTTGTCAGTTTGACACATTCGGCGTCTAAAGTTGCTTGGGCCTTTTCATGGGCGGCTTCAAGAGCCTCAATGGATTGGCCATCCCCATTCAGAGCATCTAAGGCAACTTGTATTTCCTGGTAATACTCAAGCAATTCTGGTAAATCACGACCATATTTTCGACAGAGCTGTTTGAGATAGCTCATACGGGCTTCAACATCAGCCAAACGGGATGGATCTGTTTCTAGATTTTCACCATAGGTATTCATTTGCCGACCTGCTTCTTCAACTTGAGCCAGGGCATCGCTAACGAGATCGAGCATGGGGGTGACTTGCCCATCAAAGCGTTGCATCGAACTAAGCAGCTGTTCTACTCGTCCCAGCAAGTCAGAACAGCTGTCAAAACTACCATCGCTTTCATAGAGAATTTGATAAGCTTCGTAGCTTTGCTTTTGTAATTCCACACTATGGCTTAAACGCTGATGTTCTTGTTTTAATTGGTCTAGCTCATCAGGATCTTCTAAATTTGCACTGCTTAGGTCTTGAGCGTGGTATTCAAACAAATCTAACTGTTGCTGCCGCTGCTGTTCGGCACGTTGCCGCCGCTCTAATGCCAGCTGTGCATCAACGGCAGTGGCATAGGTCTGGGCTACTACCTGACGCTGTTGTAAGTGTTGGCTACCGGCAAAGCTGTCAAGCCAATCTCGTTGAGCATCGAGCGAACCTAGTTGCACAGTTTGGCCCTGGGCTGTGATTTCTACTAGGAGACGCCTTAGCTCTTCTAATTGATTTTTTTTAACGACAACATCGTTTAGGCGACTACGACTACGAACACTTCCCCTACCCGTGGTTAGCTCTCGACTACAGCGTAAACCATCAACATCTACAGGGATATCGTTAGCCGTAAGCCACTCAGCCACTGGCGGTGGAGCATGAAATGTGGCTTCGATTAGGGCTCTTTTTTCTCCTGTCCGCACTAGCCGCCCACTAGCTTTGCCACCTAAAACTGTATCGATAGCATCCAGAATTATAGACTTACCTGCCCCTGTTTCTCCGGTAAGAACGTTAAGGCCAGGCTGCAGGGATAACTCTAATTGATCAATCAGGGTGAAATTGTCGATTTTCAGGGAGGTTAGCACGGCCATTGCCTCCTAGACGCAATCGTTTTCGAACAAATGTGACTAAACCAAAGCACAGTATTGGACAGCCAAATAACGGTAATGCTCGGACAGAGAGCTAATCAATTTTACTGTGGATTTTTTACTGTGGAAATTAATTGAAATGTTGACTGACATTATTCAGCTAATTGGCTTCAAGGTTTATATCTAAAAAAATTCGGTTTCTGCGACTGTCACTCCTATATGGAAGGAATTATTCTGACAGGAGTGCATCATCGATAGGGATCACGAGGATGACTTGTTACAATAGTTAACAAATACATAGGGTATCGGTTATTTGCTCACGGGCATCATGACTCACCCTTATGACTCTATGGTCATACCTATTGAAGAGCTTTATATAAAGGATATAACCCATGCATGCTGCGACAGCATCTCCTAGCTTGAAAGACCGTGCGAGAACTCCAGTAAAGTCTGTAGATGAGTTGCTGACGTATGATCCGGTTGCGATCGCACACTACTATCGCGCCCGTCCTCTACAAATTTTTCTGCGTTTGGTTGAGCTGGTGTGGACCTTCCTTGGTTTTGCGTTCGGCATGCTGTGGGATCGGCAAACTGGTAGCAGCCAAACTAACGAATCTAAGCGTGCGATTCAACTAAGGCAAGTGCTCACCAAGTTAGGACCGGCCTATATCAAAATTGGCCAGGCGCTATCAACACGGCCAGACCTGGTACCACCTGCGTTTATGGCAGAACTGGTCAAGTTGCAGGACCAAATCCCCCCATTCCCCAATGAGATCGCATTTCGTCTAATTCGAGAAGATCTAGGGCAAGGGCCAGACGATATCTATGCCGAATTTTCCCCTAACCCTGTAGCCGCCGCATCCTTAGGCCAAGTTTATAAAGGTAAACTCAAGTCAGGCGAAGATGTTGCCATTAAGGTGCAGCGACCAGGGTTAACTGCGCAAATTACCCGCGATATTTACCTGCTGAGGCGATTAGCCCAATGGGCCTGCAATAACTTGAGTGTAGTGCGCAGTGACCTGGTCAGCATCATGGATGAATTTGGCACGCGCATCTTTGAGGAGATGGACTATACCCACGAAGGGGAAAATGCCCAGCGATTTGAGGAACTGTATGGGTATCTGCCAAATATCATTGTCCCGAAAATTTACACTGAGCTAACTGCGCGCCGGGTCCTAACCATGGAATGGATCAACGGCACTAAACTAACTGAACCTGAAATCCTTGAAACTAAGGGGCTTAAGGCTACCGAAATCGTTGAAATTGGTGTGCAATGCTCCCTTAGACAGCTTTTAGAATATGGGTTTTTCCATGCTGATCCCCACCCTGGCAATTTACTCGTCACCGATGACGGCAAACTTGCCTATCTCGACTTTGGCATGATGTGTACGGTGGAAAGCTATCAACGCTATGGCCTGATAGAAGCGATTGTGCATATGGTCAATCGTGATTTTGAAGGGTTAGCCAATGATTACGTCAAGCTAGAATTTTTAACCCCTGAAACAGACCTGGCCCCAATTATTCCAGCGTTGGCCACAGTCTTTAATAATGCCTTAGGCGCTTCAGTGGCAGAACTAAATCTTAAAAGTATTACGGATGAGTTTTCTGCCTTAATGTACGAGTATCCGTTCCGAGTGCCAGCGTATTACGCTCTGATTATTCGCTCCCTGGTGACACTAGATGGAATTGCCATTAGTGTTGACCCCAACTTTAAAGTGTTTAGTAAAGCTTATCCCTACGTAGCAAAACGGTTGCTAAGTGATCCCTCGCCTGAGTTACGTCAATCTCTTCAAGATTTGCTTTTTAAGGATGGTGATTTTCGCTGGAATCGTTTGGAAAACTTGCTACGTAACGCAAGGTCCAGCCAAGATTATGATCTAGAAAAGGTTTTACAGCAGACAATAGATTATTTATTCTCAGAACGGGGTGATCATATTCGCGACCATATTGCTGATGAGCTAGCCAAAAGCCTCGATCAGTTTGGCCATAGTTTGGTACAACGCCTACAGACTGCCGTTGGCAATGAAGCCCTTCAGCCACCGACTGTTTCTGGCAAAGCGGTCAAAGATTGGGAACACATTAGCCGAATTGTCGGCATTTTAGGCGCAACCAAAGGGATGAATGGTGGGACGGTGGCCAAATTAGTGCCTCAAGTATTGGCCAAGCCAGAAACTCGGCAAATGGGACAGCGGTTAGCTAGTAACCTGGCACAACGGGCAGCCGCTAGGCTACTACGCTCGATATTTTTGCCTACATCGAATGGCCACTCCGAAACCGTGGTAAACCAACCACTTTTATCTGCCCAGAAATCAGCATTGAAAAACGCAGCGTCCTAATCAAAGCTTTGATTTCATAAGCTTTAGGGTGAATGGGTTTCGTTTTGCCGTTCCAATTCTTCTTGCTCTAACCGCAATTTCTTTTCCAAAGCTTGAATTTCATCACGCCGAGCGGCCGTTTCGAGGGTACGACGTCGAATTTCTTGGCTCTGGAGGGTAAGAGACTGCCGCCACTGCTCAGCACGTTCTACTTCCTGATGAAAGAATTGAGGGGTCACACCCTGGGTTAAAAACTGAGAAACTAAATCCAAAACCCAATCCGTCGCTTCTTGAATATCAACGACTTGATTAGATGCATCCAGTTCAACTAAGACCAGCGTACCTTCATTAAAAGTTACAGGTAATGTAGATAAAACCTCTTGGTCGCCAATAGACAATTCCCAGAGATAGTCTTCAAGTTGTCGCGCTAGAAATTGTAAGACGAGCGCGCCTTCAGACGTTGTGTGGCAAACCTTGGCCAAGTGCTGCATGGTTGAATAAGCAAACGGCTAAAACCTAGTATACCCTTACCCCCTACGCCGTTTATCTGTTCTGTCGGGGAGGTTCGGCAAGATTTCCTACCTATCCTGTATAAAGGGGCACAAAATTGTCAACTAGTTTAGTTCGCCCAAAAGAATAGACAAAATTGATATTAGCTTGGTTATTCACAATAACGGACGCAAACCACAGGTGGCCTATAGTTATTGCCATATCTGCTGATGTCATTATGAGATGGCTGTCATGAAATCGTTAATCAAAGTGAATTTTGTTAAGCATTGAGAATTCCTTGCTTCAACATATGATTTAAATTTGATTTAAATTCCATCAAAAAAGTCTTTGCGTTCCGGATACTTTTTGCTAAGCCAAACGTCTGAGAACTAGAGTGCGCTGCTTCAGGCATTTCTTTGTAAACGCTAAGCGGTCTGTTTTTTGGAAATTCTCCTTAAACTGTAATTTAGTCAGGGACATTCCAAACAGATGTTGAGAAAGGCCTCTCAAGGCTATTGCTTTCAGAGGCTACGATACTGAATAGATTAGAGTCTAAACGTTATGTCCTTTCATCACGCTCAACCTCATAAAGGTGATTCGTCCAGTAACCATAATCCCGCAGAAGGTTTATCCCAGAATGCAGAAACCGAGGCTGATGCGTCATTGGTGGAGGACTCTGAGGTGAAGATAGTTTCTGCCTATACCGAGTGTGATGACGAATATGATGAGGAAGCTCGTTTTGAGTTGTTAAGTGCGTATTTAGACAATGAGGTTACGGCTGAGGAACGGCAACTAGTTGCTCAGTGGTTGATGGATGATCCAAATACCCAGCAAATGTATCAGCGGTTGTTAATGCTCCGTCAGGCAATTCGCACCGCACCTATGCCGGTTCAGCCTCCCTTGCAGGTACCTAAACCTCCACAAAAACCTTGGAAAGGCATGTTTTCAGGGAAACTTTATCCAACGTTAGTGTGTATAATCGCGATCGCAATCTTGAGCGGTCTTGGACAATGGGGTACTCTCGGTGGGCGTCAGCAGCTGCAAGAAGCCTGGCAATTTATCAAATCCCTACCCCAAGGGTCACTATTAGATTTGGCCTCAACCGTCAGTGACCTATCTATAAATGCTCAAAAATGAACGTTTTAGGTCATTAACTATTTAGTCATTAACTATTCGAAATTGGCTATAGCTCTCGGCAAATACAAAAGACTGAAGTAAACCCATGTAAAAAGGTCGTGTTCCCGACTGGACCAATTTCACCGTTGCAGAAAAAACCCCCTAACGGGACCGGTCCTAGCTGCTGGCTAAATTGCTCTGTATCGCAATTGGGCTCATCAAATAAACTGGTGCCCCGACCACTACAGGCAAATAGTAAGGCTCCTGCAGGAGTAACCCCTGCTTGATTGTTTAGTCGATAGGTTTCTAGCAGTGTTTTCAATTCATCCTTGGCTGTATGGCCATCTCTCAAATGAAATTGAATTCGTTGACCTGGTCTAATACGATCTGCAATGGCAATAGCACCAACTTTCGGATCCACACCCACCAGATTGCGAATCAGAAAATCTCCCTGCCCCAACGCCTGCTTAAAACTACTTTGGGCTAGACCAATAAATAAAGACTCCTGAGCTAGCTGACGATCGGTTTCATCCAAGCTTTGGAAAAGCTCTTGTAAAGCTTCTAGAGGATTTTGAGCATCAGCCTCATCTTGGGAAACCTGAGCCGCGACTTTAGTAACGACATTGCGATCGCCTTCTACCACGCGAAACGTAGGGCCGATGGGACGACAGCCCTGAGCCACAATGGCATCAATCACAATATTGCCAGATAAGGCAACACCGATTACACCTTGGCGGTAAAGCTGCTGCCCGCAAAAAAGTCCGCAGCTGCGACTAATACTTTCGATACCTGCCAAACCACCGACTTTAACCGCCTCCGGATAGGCAAAATCCAACCCTTGCAAAAGGTCGTTCATCCCGGAAGCAAAGGGATCTGCCATCAAAAGAAAATGGGGTTTGTCAGCTGGTGATACACCAATAATTTCAGTCCACTCGCTAGGAGGACTGTCTAAATCAGGCAGTTCATCAATGGAGAGATGAAATCCTTGAATGTTGACATCCGGTAAGTGAGCAACCGTTAAGCTAATGCCTGCTGTTTCTTCAACTTCAGTCAGATTGCCTGCATTAGTTCTACCAATGACGCCACTACCACTACAGCCAATAATATGAGCTCCCCCTAAGGGACCTTTCAGGAGTGGTAAAACTCGGGAATATTCACTAGCAAAGGCTGATGAAATAAAAATAATTGCTAGATTAGGTGCTGCTTCTAGTTGGGTTAAGACCCGCTCAATCACCTCTCGCAGTGCTAACTCTAGTGAAGGATGGGTAGAGACGGCACTGGCCCATTTCATAGCGTTTGGTGACGATGATGGCAAACTCAATACTCTAATGGCAGATCACTAATGGCAAATCAAGATATTACGTAAGTCTGGCCTCAACTACCCTGACGTTAGACATGATATCGATTAACCATTGATGCGTTCTTTCAGATAAACAACACACTTTCAATACCGTACACCCATATCAAGGGCGGCAGCTGAGAAGCAAGCCTTTCTTGATTAAGGGCAGGCAGGCATCTATGGCTTTAAAGCATACATCTATCGGTCGTAGAGCAGTTCCATTGAATTACAAAATGCTTCTTTAGATACAACGGGTTTCAAAAAACCAAAGCTACCATATGAATGTAGTCATCTCTAGCGCTAAAAGGTTCTAGTAGTGAGTTTTAAGCAGGCTATTAGCCCTTAGCGGTAGACGAACTTTCAAGTTCAATACCTTGTTGAAAGTCAAGTTAGATAACTAAAAAGCTATGAGCGATATTCAAGAAAAAATCTCTGAAGAAATCAAGTCAGCCCGCGATGTATGTAGTACTGATGGAACTGGCTCTGAAAACTGTGCAGCTGCTTGGGATGCTGTAGAGGAACTTCAAGCTGAAGCTTCACATCAGCGTGCAGCGGACAAACCCAAGACTAATTTTGAAACTTACTGCGATGAAAACCCTGAAGCAGATGAATGCCGTATATACGAGGATTAAGCCCTGGGTTTAATTCTTTTATGACCGATCCACTGAGTTTAAGCTGAAGATTTAATTACATTGGGTACATTAGGGCCGAGTTCCTTTCAAAAAGGAGCTTGGCCCTAGTGCTGTTAAAAACAATGACATTAGTTCATTTGACCTGCGGCCCTACGATGTTAATCTAGAGAGCGTTTTAATGGCGCGCCATAGTTTCTATGCAAAGTTCTGAATTACTACAGTCATTGATTTGGACAGACTATCGCTTGGCCGTAGTATTTACAGTGCTGTTCCCATTACTCCTTTTGGTTTGGGCCTTGGTAGCTCGAGCTGAGGTGCTACAGCAGCTGCTGGTCATTTATTGGAAGGTGTCCAGTCTTTTGGCGATTACCATATACCTGATGATTGCCGGATTGCCCTTTAGCTTTTTAACGGGCGTCATAGCACGGGTAATTATGCCCATATCACTATGGTTTTGGGCTGATTTAAATGAAGAAATTCACGAGCAGCCGTTTTCCTTTTTGAAGCTGATATTTACGGCATGGCGTTGGGCACTCACATTTTACTGTGGTTTAGGTTTGCTCTTTCAGCTGCCATTTTTGCGTTGTGGTTTTTCTGGGGCATCTTTTACAAGTAATAGCTGTCAAATGTGGCTAGAGGCTCCAAAACTATTTAGGCAAACCTTTCATGCTGGGTTTACGCCTGGATTCCTTGGGTTCTGGGCAATTTTAGCGCTAGTTATCTATCTGCTGACTCTGAGCTACTTTGTTTTTGTAAAGCTTGGACGCCAGGGAAGATCAGCACTGAACCAGTAACATCATGGCTATCTCTATTGGAAAACAGCTTGAGCAATATACACTTCAATATCCCCAAGAAGTTTTACTAGTAGCGGCTGAAGTGGATGGTGAATCGGATGAAATTTTAATATTTAGAGGATTTTCTAGCTCTTTGGTCCGACCAACCGCGGCTGACCCAGATATACCAGTCCTTCCTGATAATGCGCTCATTCTCGGAATTGACCGCCTTGCAGGTCCCTATCGTCCTGATCAGCCTGACTATCTGGAACGACATGTTAGCTGGGCTGAATTTTCTAAACGCCTGCCAAGCTTGAACGATTAAGCAGTTGTTTACGGTCCATATACAAACTGCTAACGAATCCTTGATGTTCCCCCTGTTACGTTCAAGACCTGTCACAATGGATACAAGCTGCGGTATTCTAAGTCGTCCTTGCAGGTATTCCGTTGAGATCTAACATTCCGATAGCTTTTAAATCGCGATTTTTCCTCTGTTATGCATCAAACGCAAGATTTACATGTGGTTGAAACTCGCCCACTAATGAGTCACGCACTGCTTCATGCGGAACTGCCTTTGACCCGATCGGCTGCGGCACTAGTGGCTAAAACTCGCGATCGCATCCGCAATATTCTCTACAACGAAGATCGCCGCCTACTGGTAATCGTCGGCCCTTGCTCAGTACATGATGTAGATGCAGCCCATGACTATGGCCAGCGACTCGTTAAATTACGGGAGGATTTAGCAGGGCAGCTAGAAATTGTGATGCGGGTTTACTTCGAAAAACCGCGCACTAACATTGGATGGAAAGGGTTAATCAACGATCCCCACTTAGATGGCAGCTATGACATCAATCAGGGACTGCGATTAGCTCGTCAGTTATTAATTGACTTGGCTGAAATGGGTTTGCCAGCGGCCACAGAACTTTTAGATCCGATCACGCCTCAATATATTGCAGACGTCATTTCTTGGACCGCTATTGGAGCTCGAACAACCGAAAGTCAGACGCATCGAGAAATGGCCTCTGGGCTATCGATGCCCATTGGCTTCAAAAATAATACTGACGGCAGTTTACAGGCAGCCACTAATGCCATGTTGGCTGCCAGTCGGGCCCATCATTTTCTAGGAATTAATCACAGTGGCCTAGCTAGTATTGTGGCCACTACGGGCAATCCAGATGGGCATCTTGTGTTGCGTGGCGGTAAAAATGGCCCCAACTATAATGCTCAAAACGTTGAACAGGCCGTAGAGCAGCTAGCAAAAGCCGGTCTTAACCCTCGCCTTATGGTTGACTGTAGCCATGCCAACGCTAATAAGCAACATCAACAACAGGCTGTCGTGTTAGAGAATGTCGCAGAGCAGCTAAAAACCGGCTCTCGACATATCCTCGGAGTCATGATTGAAAGCCATATAAAAGAAGGCCGTCAGTCAATTCCTGAGAACTTGGGCGATCTTATTTATGGTCAAAGCATTACGGATGCCTGTGTGAACTTTGACACCACTGAAACCATGCTGAAGCAGCTTGCTGCAGCTGTAGAACCACATTTATCAGCGGTTTCTCGTTAACCGTTTCCCTTTAAAAGATCGGTAAATTGACATTAATACTGACACCATAAATCGCGTCATCAAAGTTAACCGTTGACAGAGAAGAACGTCCGAACCGAAACCCACCAAACAAACTTAAGCGGGCTGTACTAGATAGATCATGGCCAACCTGGGCAATAACCTGATGGTATGTATCGTGGCGTCTTGTTTGCGTATAGTCGTCAATAAATAGCTGATATAGCAGACTGACTCGGTTTTGGGCATCAAAGCCATAGTTAAGCGACACTGTCCCGATCTGAGTAAACCGACTAAATTCTTTCGGATCGCTATCGCTGAAACGAGCTTGGTAGTAAGAGTCGAGCCAGGTGCGATTGTTAAGAATATCACGCCGACTAAGAAGTAACTCTACATAGTCAGCCGTAAAAAATGACTTGCTCCCTGGGGTGTTAAGGTCCTGATAGCGCCAATTCAGTTGGCCATAACTTCGTTTGCTTAAGCGTTGACGAATACCAGCCTGCAACTGGATTTCATTGTAATCAACAACCGATAGGTCTTCATAGCGAGCCAGATTAGCTTCGGCCCCTAGCACTAAATTTGTCGTGTCAGATAAACGAGGGAACGCAAAAATACCAATCCCTAGCTGATAAATACGATCATCAATGGGGTCAGGGGTACGAAACAAATTATTGCCCCCATAAACATTAGCCCGCCCAGTCAGAAAGACAGTGTTTTGGCGCGTTGGCTCTGGCTCTACTTCCAGGGGAACATCCTCAGTCGGCCGAATGCGTAATAAACCTAATTCACTATCAAGACCAACGGGTTGTGATCTCAATCGCAGAATACCTAATTCATCATCAATTACTAGGTCATCTGTATCGTTAACAGGCGCATCATCAATATCAACCGGTTGATTACGATCCGATTCAGCCTCTTCGTCTTCACTCGTCTCTTGAGCTAAGTAGCTATTTCCTGTGCCGTACTCTATATCCTCGTTAACAGGCACATCATCAACATTTTTTGATTGATTGTGATCTGACTGAAATTCTTCTTCCTCAGTACTTTGGACAAGCTGAATACTTTCAGGCGTCTCAACCAGCACTGGGTACGCTGCTTGAGAATAGTAAGGCTGGCATTCACAGCCATCCGCAGGTGTCACTTCCCAGATAGGCTGAGACAGAGAAAACTCAGATTTGGTTACGTTTTCTAAATGAGCCCAGTAAGCAGATGCAAATTGAACATCAGTCCCCTTTACGATCTCCAAAACCTCACTACTATCAATGATGACCATATCCTCTGAGCGGACATTTTGCGCATCCGCGCTGTAGCCCATCATTCCCCAACATCCCAGGCAAAGGGCCCAAAACTCAATTCGTCCTAACCGTCTAGAAAACAGCCCCATCCTTATCATGTACATTCCATAGCAAGCTTCAGCACACCTACGTTGTTCTTACTCTTCCCCCACCATGCAAGACGTTGAGAACCAATTTTCCTCTTCGAAAAAAGCAGCATTTGTAACTATAGTTCATAAGAACAATGGCCATTAATAGGCTGCGCCTAAATACCTAGGACATTCTGCCCAAACACCAAAAAAATCATAAATGAGTCGGATAAAACCAAATTACATTAAAGAAGTTAGGTACTAATTTAAGGAAAGAATGAATATGGGACTAGCCATCACACTGAGAATTTAGGTAGTATTACTAGTGGACCAGAGTAAAAGTTCCCGCTCAGTGAATTTTCCCAATACTTCTGCTCATTAAGCCCTGTACTTAGCTATGTACAAAGTTTCTGCTCGTTGCTACTCCTTCCTACTGGGTGCCGCATTGGTATTTGGCATTCCCAGCACTGCTTTAGCTCAGACATCACTGACATGGGCAAAAGTGGAACGATTACGTAATCGAGTGCATTTAATTCCCAGTAATCGAGGGGCACGGTTAGCCAGGGTCACCGATGTTATGAGTGTAGGCGATGCCCTCAGGACAGCCTCCTCAGCCCGGGCTGAGCTTCGGTTCAACGACGGTTCTTTAGCTCGGGTTGGTGAGCAAGCCACCTTTCGATTTTCCCCCAATACTCGAAATTTTCAACTTTCCAATGGAACTGTACTCTTATTGATTCCTCCAGGGCGTGGGCGTACTACAATACAGACACCCAATGCTGTAACTGGAATTCAGGGGTCAGCTTTATTCGTGCGGGTTCGTTGTCTCGCAGAGTTAACAGCTGAAGGACATTGTTCTTCACCAGTAACCTTAGTTGGAGCTTTAACCAATAATCCTGCCGGGGCAATGGTTGCCTACAACGAAAATGGCTCGCAGCAGCAACCCATTTATGCTGGAGAAATGGTTGTAATCGAAGGCGAGACCATTACACAGCGACACGAATTTGATTTAAGAACATTTTATCAAACCAGCGGTTTAGTTGAAGGTTTAGAACTTGATAGTTCAACACCACCTGAAAGTTTATCTAATGATTTACAGGGCGTGTGGCAAGAAATTCAGGATGCTCTAGAGTTACAAGGCGATTTCGACGATAGTGGCGAAGAAGGCGAAATTGTAGAAAATCCAGAATTTATTGCTCCAGTCATTAGTTCGGTATCTGACGATGAGCGTGAGCCAAGCGGTTCTTTATTTGCTGGTTTTCCTAATTTTGCATCATCACTAGCGGCTATTTTTCACGGTGTAGGGGAGCAGGTAGCAACATCTGAGACTGTTCTCTATACAGAAAGTCCCGCAAATCCTTCTGTTGAGGATGGTTCAGTTACAGCTGTGACTGGTGCTCTCTTTAGAGAAGCCATGAATGAGGATACAGAGCCAACAGCGGGTTCACCTTCACCGTCAGTAGTTTTGCAGCCTGCTGTTTCAGCTGGTGCTGAGCTGCCTACAGCCGAGATAAGGGTAGCGCCCTCTGCCGCTAGTCCTGTTGTCAGTTCTGCTCCTGCAGCAGCTCCAGTTGTCGACCCGATTCTTCCGTCTGTAGGAACTGAGTCATCCCTGGTAGTTGAACCAACAGCAACAGTACCCATTGATAATGTTCCATCGACAGTTGTACCGCAAACGTCTTCTATTCCTGAAGTAGCACCAGAAACCGTTATAGAATCAACACCGGTCGTTACAGCTCCAGAAATTGCACCAGAGCCTGTTAGTGATATAGCACCTACGGTCGATATAGCACCAGTGGTTGAGCAAACACCTACGGTCGATATAGCACCAGTGGTTGAGCAAACACCTACGGTTGTTGATATAGCACCGGTTGTTGAGCAAACGCCTACGGTCGATATAGCACCAGTGGTTGAGCAAACGCCTACGGTTGAACAAACACCGGTCATTGTTGTTCAACCTGAGCCAAGTCCCGTTGTGGATCAGTCAATAGTTCCCAGCATTGAAGCAGATGAAGGGCCACGTTCGCCCGAAACAGAGGGTGCGTTTGACTGGGATAAACAGCAACCAGAAGGTGCTAGTAATCCTGACGTAGTTTCACCTTCTTTAGACATTCCAGTTAACTAGCACTAAAAGCTAAAAATTTGGCTGGGACCATTTAATGGGGTGAATAATGATACGTGTGTAAGCGCATTGCCCTAGACCTTTATAGTTTGAAAAAAGTTCTGCGCCTT
>JAHQVZ010000097.1 GCA_019634055.1 Leptolyngbyaceae cyanobacterium MAG.088 | reverse complement strand
TTCAGTTTGTTTAATAGCGCGAATATCTCGCATGACGGTGGAAAAACTCTCCACCTCACCAGAGGCAGATTTATGGGCAATAATGACTTGTGAGACTGGTATCTCCCGGCCATCCTTATCCAAAAGGATAGTTTCTCCAGACCACAACCCATTTTCAATAGCCTCTGGAAAGGCTTGATGCTCAAAGAGCTCATTGATCTCATGGGGATGGCATACCGATAAATGAATATGATCTTCAGGCTTACCTAATTCTGGTCGAATTTGTCTGAAGGCATGGTTATGCCAAAGAATTTCACCTTGGACATTGGCAATGCCAATAAAGTCAGGGGTGGCTTCGAGAACAGCGGTGAGTCGCGCCTGTTCTTGTTCTAACTGTTTGCGATCGCTAATATCCCTGACGATACAGTGGAGAATTGTTTCTTCCTGATATCTAATAGAGGCTAGAGTGATTTCTGCCCAGAAGTTTTCTCCATCGGCACGCTGATGCACCCACTCAAATCGCAAACTACATCTTTGCAAAGCCTCTTGGCTCATGGCTTTAGCTTTAACTCTAGAAAGTTGACCGTCCGGCTGTCTCTCAGGGGAAATTTGATCGGTCCGGAGTGTTAATAATTCCTCCTTACTGGTGTATCGAAGCAGATCAACAGCTGCCTGGTTACAGTCGATGATTGTTTCTTCACTCTTTAAGAAAACAGCATCGGCTGCTTCATTAAATAGGGTTTGAAGGCGTTGTTCTGAGGCCGCTAGTTGGGCCGTGCGATCGCGAACACGTATTTCCAAGTCACGGTTGAGCTGCTCCATTGCCTGCTCAGCCCGTTGACGTTCCAGTTCAGCTGCTGCACGGGCCGCAAATACCCGCAAAATTTCCTGAGAGCGCTCCGGGTTGGCTATTGGCTGTCGTGAAAAAATGCAGAGTGTTCCCAGCGCTTCACCTTGACGGTTGTGTAGTGCTACACCCATGTAGCTTTCTACACCCATCGGAGCTAATATAGGGGTTTGAGGGAAGCAGGCTATGACATCTCGTTCACAGTGATAGACTCCTTCCCGAATAGCTATTGCACAGGTGGTCCCCTCGACATCAATGATAGCGGTCGGTAGATGTTGACCATCCCCCCAGGCTGCTAAATAGCGTAACTGGTCACCCTCGATTACTTCGGTGACAAACGTATGGGAGGCATTTAGGGCTACTGCAATATGTTGAACTAGAGCCGGGAAAAAGTCAGGTCCGGTTAAAGCAGCCGTACCGGTGACCAGATTTTGTAGCGCTAGCTCAGCCTGCTTAAGGTCTTGGGTGCGCTGTTTAACTTGTTGTCCCAAGTCTTGATTGTAGTCGGTGAGTAATCCTTCAGCTTGTTTGCGATCGGTAATATCAGCGGCGATACCTACGGTGCCGACAAAGGTTCCTTGACTGTCTGTAAAGGGGGTTTTGGTGGTTTCAAACCATCTTAATGTGCCATCAGCACAAGCAACCTGTTCCTCAAATACCTCCCGTTTCGCAGATTTTAGAACTTGAGCATCATCGTTACGATAGCTTTGGGCCAGGTCAGCAGGCCAAATGTCAAAGTCTGTTTTACCCACTAAATCTTCTGCGGATGTACAACAAGCTTGAGCGAATGGTTCATTGACTGCAATAAACCGGCTTTGATCATCTTTAATCCAGGCAATGTGAGGAATATTATTTAGTAAAGCTTCTAAGTGATTTTGTTTTAAGACCAGTTCTTGGGCTGACTGTTGTTGTTGTTTGAACAGTCGAGCATTTTCTAAGGCAATAGCCGCCTGGGAACAGAGAAAGTTGAGAACAAGGATGCGATCGCGACTAAAAACACCAGCAATTGATTGATTTTGTAAATACAGTAAACCCCTGAGATTTCCTTGATACAGAATCGGCAAACAGAGAATGCTACGGGGGTGATGGTGCTGAAGATAAGCATCAATAATCGGCAACTCATTATCAAGACCATCAATGGCAATAACTTCTTGAGTATTTTTAGTGTACTGAATTAGCTGAATCGGTAAATTTGAATAGTTCGTCAACGATTCGGCCAAGAGTTGTGTCGTTCCAAGATTGGTAATACAGCGAACTTGCCACTCATTATTATCGTTTGGAAGAACAATGGCTAGCTCGTCTGCCCCCGAGTTCTGCAACATTAATTGGCTAAGATGAGTCAACAACTCATCTAGTTGGACTTTCTCTGAGAGGAGTTGAGACGACTTCAAGATCGCCGTAAAATCCAGTTGAGCATTTATGCTAGAGGATGTTGACGTCGTAGAAGAATGAATTGACAGACTGACCTTAGCAACGTTCGCCAACGTCTCTAGAGGATCGACAGGATAGGCCGCTCGGAGAATTGGTTGTAATAAATGAGGATAACGTTGTTCAAGATCATCAGTTTTAGCATTAGCCCTCCAACGCAAATAGCCATGATGGGCATCCTGCATATAACCAGCAGCAATTTTCTCTTTATGCCAACCAAGATAAAACTTTGCAGCAAGCTCATTAGCCAAAGCTTCTTCTTGCAGATAACCATGGGCTTTCGCCTCTGCAATAGCTTCATCATAGAGTTCCAGGGCAGCCCATCGTTCCCCCAGCACACCTAGTTTTTCAGCTTGTACCAGGTTAAATTTATGCTGATAATTCACTGGGGCATAGCGCGCCCAATTCTGTTGTAGCTTGTCTTGATTATTTTCAACTTGCTGCAGTTTCTCTTTTCCCTCTTTTGAATCTATGTCAACCTTGGTCAGTTGTCTAAGCAAAACCAATGAGTCGTAAAAATAAAATACCGGCAGTCCAACAGTTCCTTGGGCTACATCAAGCCTAGCTCTAGCTTCTAAAGCGTGAGCATAGGCCGATGCGATATCTTCAAATAGATAGCTAATAATTAGCTTACACAAATGAAAATGGTATAACCCTAATAGATCCTCAGCTGCATGGAGACCGGTTAAAAACTCAGCCTCTTGATCAGGGTTGTCAAAAAATATCTTCTGTTGTTGAGGGGAAGGATTCGTGAGATTAAGGATAGTCTGTCTATAAATTTGACACCAATTGGCTGGTGCAATTTGACTTAGTTTCCCTAAACTCACACAGTAATCTTGCGTTAGTTTTTCTAAGTTAACCAGATTCTGTGTTGATGCAAATCCATTGGCACAAAAAGCATAGGCACTATAACCGGCCCACTCCTGATTACCAACCTCCTGAGCAAAGACATATCCCTGCCTGGCTAAATCTAACGTTTCTCTGAGGGGTGATTTGCGATGCTGCATGTATAGAGCAAGCATCACATATACCTGAGGTCTTACCGATTTCGCATCCGGTTTATTAGCCAGTCTCAGGGCCAATCGGCCAAATTCTTCGCTAGCTTCAATTTTTTGATAGTAGTTAGAGAGAATATAGGCGTAGTTTGCATATATATAAGCTGATAACGGCGAGTTGCCACCCCGAACCAGTAACGTCACCCCTAAGATGACAATGATTGGAAATAAAGGAGAACCGCAAATGTAAGCGGCTGGAATCACCTGACTAATGATCTGTATAACTGCAATATCAGACTGTTGATCCATCACGGGGAGATTGCTCAACTCTGAAATGCCTATCTCAAAAAGTAACTGCTCAATGTCTGAAACCATTATCGGCACATCATCAAGAGTAGCCGTGCTTGGTAGGACTACTCCTAAGAGTTCAAAAACCTGCTGGGCTGTGATTAGGGCTTCAGCAAACTGCATTTGCGACGTATCAGCTTGAATTCGCAGGCAGAAAGCTGGAATTTTATCTAGCAGCGATTGTGATTGTTTCAGGATAGTTGTTATATAGCTATCCATGGTTTCTAAATTGCCAACCAACCAGGCAAACTCTGCTGCAAAGTTATAGAGCTGCAAGCTTAAGTCATATTGCCTTTCCCAAGCTCCAGCACCAAGCCAAGATAGCCCCATGGTCGCATACTCATAGCCAGCCTGATAGGCAATAGTACGTTTGGCTTTTTGGCAGGCTTTCAGGTTTAGCTGGGCTACATCATCTCGAAAATGCTGATCCATAATATGATCAGCTCCATGGTTTAGATGGGTCACTAATTCAAAAATTCGTAGCTCTTGGGATTCAGTCGAAATCTCACAGGTCAGGAGCTGTCCTAAATGATAGTGAATTTGACTTTTCTGTTCTTGGGGAATTAGCGCATAGGCAGATTGTTGAACATAATCATGCAAGAAACGATATGAGATTTTTATTTCATCAGTTGTTGCATCAGTGGGGTCATCATTCTCTAGCTCACCCTGTAAGAATTTATAAGCATTATCAGCAGGAACTATTAATCCCATCTGCAGTAATGGCCACAGGTTGACTGCTGCCTCTGCTTGAGAACACTCGCAGACAACGGCCAATGTCTGCAGGTCAAAATGGTTGCCAATGCAAGCCGATAATTTCAGGACCTCCTGAGTGGCCGTAGGTAGCTGACATAATCGTTCTACCATCAAAGCCACTACATTATCCGTCAAAGCCAATTGACGTACCTGGGGCAAATCGTATTGCCAGGAATCAGTCTCCTGATTAAACGTAATCCAGCCATCACTGTATAACCCTTGTAAAAACTGGATGGCAAAAAACGGATTGCCCTGGGTTTTTTGATGTACAAGTTGAGACAGGGGCCTAGCCAACTCAATGGCATCATGTAAAGTATCAGCCACTAAATGATCAATATCGTTCTCTCTCAACGGGCCTAGAGTTAGGGTATTAAGCGTTGCCCCCAGATGCTGAATTTCATTGACCATCAGCATCAATGGATGGGTGGGCAGTACTTCATTATCTCGATAGGCTCCCAACAGCAGCAGGTAGGCTGATTCGTCATCCACCAAAAGTTTGAATAGGTTCAAGGACGCTGAATCCACCCATTGCAAATCATCCAAAAAGATTACGAGGGGATGGGTTGGGCTGGTAAAGACGCGGATAAACTTACCAAAGATCAGATTAAAGCGGTTTTGAGCTGCACTGCCAGAGAGTTCGGGTACGGCCG
>JAHQVZ010000096.1 GCA_019634055.1 Leptolyngbyaceae cyanobacterium MAG.088 | reverse complement strand
TGGGCATTGACACACCAGATCCAATTCGACTGGAAGATTTAGCTGCCTATGAGGGACCGAAAGAAACCCTTGTAAAAAATACTAAATTTTTACTGGCTGGATTTAACGCTCTCAACGTTCTTCTATACGGTAGTCGAGGCTCTGGTAAGTCTTCCTTAGTTAAAGCCTTATTGAATGAATATGGTGATCATGGTTTACGCCTGATTGAGGTGGCTAAAGCAGACTTGTATGACCTGCCAGCGATTGTAGACGCCCTCAAAACTCAGCCACAAAAGTTTATTATTTTCGTCGATGACCTTTCCTTTGAAGAGGATGATGACGCGTTCAAAGCCCTTAAAGTCGTTTTGGAAGGGGGGCTCACTCGGAGACCTCAAAATGTAGTGGTTTACGCTACTTCAAACCGTAGACATCTAGTGAGAGAATTTTTTGCAGATCGACCCCGACCCAGTGATGCAGATGAGCTGAAATCCTGGGATACTGTTCAAGAAAAACTCTCCTTTAGCGATCGCTTTGGCCTGACGCTTACCTTTGAAGCCGCTGACCAGCCTATGTACTTAGAAATTGTCAATCATCTGGCTAAACAGGCTGGACTGGAACTCTCGGTTGAGGATTTGGACTATCGGGCTAGGCAATGGGCGACTCGGCATAATGGTCGTTCAGGACGCAGTGCTCGGCAGTTTATCGATTTTTTATCGGCCGAACTGACCCTGGAGGAGAGGAAATAACGAGATGGGTAAATGGGGACGCTGGGGATTAGGACTGGTCGTAATTGTGAGTGTGGGGGTTGCGATCGCATCTGTCACCAAATTTATTTATGACCGCAACCGTATCTATACCGTGCGCTTAGCCACAGGCAGCCCCACAGGCGAATACTACGCGTTTGGTAATGCGATCGCCCAGGTCACAGAAGCCAACGAACCTAAAATTCGCATTGAGGTCATCGAGTCTGACGGGTCCAAGCAAAACATGGACGACGTTCATACCCATGCGGTTGATCTCGCATTAGTTCAAAATGACACCCCTATAAAACGCAATGTTCGTGCCATTGCTCAACTCTATCCCGAAATGTTTCATCTAATTGCTAACAAAGATGCAAACATTAACACCTTGAGCGACCTTAACGGTAAACGCATTGCCCTGATGCCTGAGGGTAGCGGATCCTATGACCTCTTTTGGCCCCTAAGTCAACACTATGGCCTGACCAAAGATAATTTGCAATTTCGTTCCATGACCGTCAACGAAGCCCATAGGTCACTTCAAAATGGTTCTGTAGACGCATTGTTTCGCATTATTGGTCTTGGCAACAACAGTGTTGCCGAACTCCTGACCAATGAACAATTAAAGCTAGTCCCGATAGACCAAATCGGTGCCCTCCAACTAACCCAACCTTATCTAGAATCCACCATCATTCCCAAAGGCAGCTACGACGGAGGATCGCCTGTTCCCTCCGAAGACTTACCTGTTGTTGCCGTCAGCGCCTTACTGATTGCCAATGCCGATGTTCACCCCGATGTGGTCAAAGCTATCACCCGCATTCTTTACGAACATCGTAGTGAACTTGTCCGTATCAACCCTCGTACAGCCAATATCCAGTCTCCAGACACTAGCCAAAATCTTGGCTTTCCCCTCCATGAAGGTGCCCGCAGTTATTACACCCAAGATAATCCTAGTTTTTTGGTCACCTACGCCGAACCCATTGGCTTACTGATGTCCGTCAGCATCCTACTCTGCTCCAGTTTGTGGCAAGGTCGTCAGTGGCTAATCAGCAACCAAAAAGATCGCGCCGATCGCTATAACCTAGAAATCCTTAATCTGATTGAAAAAATAGAACAAGCAAAAGACTTCAATGAACTACAGGAGTTGCGACAACAACTGTTCGAAATCCTTAGAAAAGTTGTCGTCGATTTAGACATTGATCGAATTTCACCAGAATCATTTCAATCATTCACCTTCCCATGGGAAGTCGCCAACACGGCCATTCGTCACCAGGAAATTATCCTCAGTGGTCGCAAAACACCTTTATCTAAAAGTTAACAGTCAGAAAACACTACGCTAACGTTACTAAACAGTCAGTTATGTCTTTGTTTTAGGGATAATCGAACCAACTACCCTATTCCCCTCCATTATCTTTCAAATCCTTGCGCTCATGTTCTACCATCGCCTCCACCAAACCAGCAAATGAATATTTAGGTTGCCAATGAATACGAGCTTTGATCTTATCCACACAGCCCACCAACGTCACCGGTTCGTCAGGTCGATAAAATTGAGGATCAACCGAAACATAGTCTTGCCAGTTGAGCCCGACCGACGAAAATGCACAGTCCACTAACTCTTTAACCGTATGGGTTTCACCGCTAGCAATAATATAATCATCCGGTTTGGTTTGCTGCAGCATCATCCACATCCCATTGACCACGTCCTCCGCATGACACCAGTCACGTTTCGCATCCAGGTTACCGAGCTTTAACTCATTGGCCAGACCTAACTTAATCTTGACCGCACCACGCGTGATCTTACGAAAGACAAACTCTGCCCCCCGTCGAGGCGACTCATGGGTATAAGTAATACCACAGCAAGCATACAAATCGTACTTCTGCCTATAGTTTACCGTCATCCAATGAGCATAGGCCTTAGCCACACCATATGGATTTCGGGGGCGAAAAGCTGTACGTTCCGTCTGTGGTGACTCATCGGGCTGACCAAAGACCTCACTACTGGATGCCTGATAAAATCGTGCATCTGACTTACAGCGCCGAATCGCCTCTAGCAGGCGCGATACCCCAATAGCCGTATATTCTGCCGTTAGTGCAGGCTGCGTCCAAGATAGCGGCACATAGCTTTGAGAGGCCAAATTATAAATTTCATCCGGCTGGGACTGATCAATTGCATCCATCAGCGAAAACTGATCGAGCAAGTCACCTGAAATAACATGAACCTTATCTGCAAAGTGACGAATCCGGCCAAAGCTACTAGAGCTAGAGCGACGCACCAGCCCATATACCTCATAGCCTTTACTCAGCAAAAGCTCTGCCAGGTAAGACCCATCCTGCCCAGTTAAGCCAGTAATTAATGCTCTTTTTGCCATGAACTCAGGAATCTACCATCAGTGCGTAATCAACCATAGCAATAAACTTAATATACATAGCGTTTTTAGTTCTTGCTCTTAATGCAGTATGCCCTAATACTTCAACAACATCGAGAAAGTAAATCTAGTGAGATAGCAATTCAGCAGTCAGGAACTACCCCTGCCCACATATGCCTCTTGGTCCCCTGAATTCTTCCAATATCGATACGTTTTAGATTCATTTACACACCATTAAGGCCATAAGCATTTAAGACCACAAGTAGGAATTTAAGGCCATAAGTTATACCTGACTATGCAATAAATCGCTCTAAACCCATCCTTCCAGCCTATTTTCTTGCCTTCCTTATATGTTCTGCCGTAATAAGAGATACCAACCTCATATATCCGACATTCCTTTTTTGCAATTTTAGCTGTGATCTCAGGCTCAAAGCCAAATCTGTTCTCACGTATTCTAATAGATTGAACAATTTCTCTCTTAAAAGCTTTATAACCAGTTTCCATGTCCGTAAGGTTAATGTTAGTAAACATGTTAGATAACGTGGTTAAAAACACATTGCCAACCATATGCCAATAGTACACAACCCTGCGGGGACTTCCTCCTTGAAAACGAGAACCAAAAACAACATCTGCTTTATCATCTAAGATAGGCTGCAACAAGTTAGGATATTCTTGCGGATCGTACTCTAAATCAGCATCTTGAACGATTACGACGTCTCCAGTTGCTGCCGCGAAACCACTTCTAAGGGCAGCTCCCTTGCCCATATTGTTAGGATGATAAATAACCTTATCAACAACTTGTTCAACCCTTTCTTGAAGAAGTTCTCGAGTGCCATCATCGGAACAGTCGTCGACAACAATAATTTCACAATTTTTGACAGGGCTTTGCCTGATAGCATCAATGACAGTTTCCAGAGTATGAACCTCGTTATAGCAAGGAATCACAACCGATAGAATCACATCCTGCAGGGTTTTTCTAAAACTCATTTGGCTTAGTTACTACACAGAAGTTATTCATCCATAATTGAAAGTATTTGTGAATAAAATCAGTAAAATCGCCATTATCAATCAAACATCTTCTTAATCTTTCGCGCGTATAGTAACGTTTGTGATCTCTAATTTCAGCTTCGCTAATAATACCTAACTTGTAAGATAAAAACTCAAGAACAGGTTTAGCCCAAATAGAAGGAACCGTCAGGACTAACTTACCTCCGGGGCGTAATACTCGATAAATTTCATCAAGCATGTCAGTTTCATTAGCAATATGTTCTAAAACAGCTAGCATTGTGACCGTCGAAAATTGAGCATCATCAAACGGTAGCTTATCCAAAAAAGTAAGTTGCTGAGTATAAACATTTTTGCCAATTTTGCCACTATTAACTTTGAAGTCAACACCGTATCCTTCACTTACCTGTGAGGACATTGCCCTCAAAAAAGTAGCCGATTTTCCACAGCCAATATCTAGAAGAGGTTGCCCTCTCAAAACATATGGCATTACCTTAGCCAAACGAAATTGTCTCAGCAGAGGCTCTAAAAGTGGTTCTCTCACGATACTTTTGACCATATCCTCTGTTCAACATATCCTCAAGCAAGGTTAAATTCTCCTTTAATCAGGCATATGTTTAACAGTCTAAACATCAATTAGGATATCAAAATCTATGTTATTTTTATCGGTTTCAGACTAGGACGTTATTCAATTAAACTCAATTAGAGAAATCTTCTTAGAACTTCCATAGTATGTTGGCCAGTTTTCTCCCAAGTGAACTGTTTTGCCCTCTCTAAACCTTTCACTTGTAACTGTGCGCGTAATTGAGCATCATTAGCCACCATCTTCATAGCATCAGCCAACTCAGCAACATTATACGGGTCAACAAGTATGGCCGCCGCGCCAACAACTTCAGGTAAAGAAGACAGATTAGATGCTATGACGGGTGTACCACAAGCCATAGCTTCTAATGCAGGCAGCCCAAATCCCTCCCAAAGACTTGGAAATGTAAGGGTTAACGCACCTCCTAGCAACTTTGGTAGCTCAGAATAGGCAACGTAATCTAAAAAACGTACACGACTTTCTATATCTAAATGTTTAACCTGATCAACCAATTGCGGTGTATAACGCTGATCGCGAGGTCCCACAAACCACAGTTGCGTATCAGTTACCGCACAAATCTGGGAAAATGCTTCAACCAAACGCCCCAAGTTCTTATAAGTATCCTGTCTACCAATATAAAGAAAGTAATTTGCTTCTGTTTGCCCACGATCAAACTTAAAGGTTTTCCGATCGTAGGCTAACGGAATAGTCGTCATTTTCTCACGCTTAATTTCATAAAACTCCTCCAAATCTCTTGCGGTCGAGTCAGAGTCACATATGATATGCACCGCTTCTCTCAAGATCAAGGGAACAACATATCGAAAATAGTTAGTTAAGGGAGACCATGGCCTTGGAAAACGGAGTGGAATCAGATCATGTACTGTCGTGATAAATCGGCATTTTCGATAAATTGGGGCCTCAGGCAACGGTGAGAAAATCAAAGTACTCTCTAACTCTTGATATATTCTTGGCAAAGAGTTTTGCAACCACCATAGGCGCTTTACATGCCCCTTTAGACCGTACTCTGGCGATAAATTATTGGGAATCGTGAGTTGTTTAATGCCTGCAAAGTTTTGGTTGCCTAAAACCATAGGGTTGAGCGGCTTTAACTCTGGCAGTAGGTTACGAGCATATACACTGATACCTGTGGGCTTTTGAATCAGGGCGGACAAATTCACTAAAAGAGGCTGATGACTCATGACAAAAGAGCGCGGTATGCAGAAATAGTACTCTGGGCTGTGCGTTTCCAGGAAAACGTTGCGGCTTGATCATAACCAGCTTGCATCATTGTCCGACGCAAAGCAGCGCTATCAATCACCTGGTATAAGGCATGAGCAAGCTCATCAACATCGTCAGGGGCAACCATGATTGCTGCATCACCAACAACTTCAGGGATAGAAGAGGTGTTGCTAGTAACTACCGGGCAACCCAAGCTCATTGCCTCTAATACGGGCAGTCCAAACCCTTCGTAATAGGATGGATAAACAAACAGTGTCGCATCTTTGTACAGATTAACCATCAACGCATCTGATACATAATCTAAATGGTCAATATCGTCGCGATAAGGTGACTGATTAATTGCATTCAAAATTGGTTCATAAAACCATCCTTTACGTCCAACTAAAACTAGCTTGTGAGGAACTTTCTTACTCGATTTCAGATGATTAAAGGCTTTGAGTATAGAAATAATATTTTTGCGTGGTTCTAGGGTCCCCACAAAAAGGATATAGGGTTGATGCTCATCAAGATTTGGCCCATAACGAGAATATGTTATAGACTCATGTTCTGTCTTAGATAGGCCCAAACTATCATTAGCTAATGAATAACGACTCGCTAACGGTGTTACCCAAACAGTAGATTCAGCAACATCAAAACAATCAATGATATCCCGCCTAGAGCTTTCAGAAATTGTAATAATCAAATCAGTCCAAGCCAAACTCCTTTTTATTTGTGAGAGATAAGCTCGACTCACTGCAGTTGCATATTCTGGATATAATTTGAAGGAAACATCATAGATAGTCATTACCCTATAGCCACTGCTTAAAGGATATACAGAGTAATTTGTTCCATGCATAATTGAAGGCTCACCTAAATAGTTGGCGAGCCATTGACCAGACCAATTATGGGAATATCTAAACAGTAAATTAGAGAGCCGAACAGGAATAGGAACAATCGACTTATGGCTATAACTTTCTAGACGTGAAGGGAAATGCCAATTACCCTTCACCCAATTGAGTAATTTAGGCTGATAAGCCAACAAGAGTTGAAATTCTTCTTCTACTTGAAGTTGAAGCAATTCCTGAACTAAGTTCAAGACATATAAGCCGACACCACTGGGCTGTGCTGTCACTGGCGTGGTATCAAGGCAAATTTTCATTCCTGGTTATTTTGACTCAACACAATTTTCTCAATATCAACAATTCGCCTGTTTTTCCCTAATAGATTAGTAGAAAAAAATCTATAAATTAATAGCTTAAGAATCACTATTGGTATGGCGGCTTTATTTAAATGCCAGCAATTCTTTATGGCACATATTAATAACCGAGTAGTAATAATAATGCTTGAAGTTTCAGAGTTAGTTGTACTTTCAACTTGAAGCTTAGAATATTGAAAGATCCAATGCCGGGATGAGTACCCTAACGTTGCTTTCAACATATAATTTGCCTCATGATGGGCGGCTAAACGACCCGCAAAGGTTTTATTTGTTGCATATAAACGAGAGCCAGCTAATTTAACCGGTAAATAAGCAAATGAAACTGTCTGACC
>JAHQVZ010000012.1 GCA_019634055.1 Leptolyngbyaceae cyanobacterium MAG.088 | reverse complement strand
GATTATGGTGCCCTTCAAACCTGGCCGTACGGATGCGTCCCAGGAACAAACCGATGTGGAGTCCTTTGCGGTGCTTGAACCAACTGCCGATGGGTTCCGTAACTATCTCAAAGGGAAATACGCGGTCTCTGCCGAGGAATTGTTGGTGGATCGGGCTCAGTTGCTAACCCTAAGTGCCCCTGAAATGACGGTTCTGATCGGCGGTCTGCGGGTCTTGAATACTAATTTCGATCATTCTAAACACGGTGTGTTTACTAATCGGCCAGGAACTCTCACCAATGACTTCTTTGTGAATCTGTTGGATCTGGGTATCACCTGGAAGGCTACCTCTGAGTCTGGCGATGTGTTTGAGGGACGCGATCGCAAAACAGACGCACTCCAATGGACCGGCACCCGTGTTGATCTGATCTTTGGTTCCAATTCTCAACTGCGGGCCCTGGCCGAAGTCTATGGATGTGCAGGCTCTCAACAGAGATTTGTACACGACTTTGTGGCCGCATGGAACAAGGTGATGAATCTGGATCGCTTTGACCTTGCTTAGTCTCAGCTAACAGGTTGACGCAGGGGTTTCTAGCAATCGCCGCAGATATTCCGGTGATTGCTAGACCTTCTTTGGAAATACTAAGACTGTGGTGACAGTTTGTAATGAAAACGCGTTTGCGAGCGGAGGCCGCTGTGACTGAATCAACCTATCAACTATTTCGGGGAGTTCTCTTCGTTTTAGATTTAATCGAAGTATTCGCTGACCCATTGTTCTGGCTAGCTACAAGCCTATGGGTCTATTGGGTTCTTGTATTCTAAAGAAGTGTTCGCTTTGCCCTAAAAAAGGCTCTAAATTGAACGATATACACCATCGCCTAAACAAGCTAAACACCCATGGAAAGACTCTTTATTTAATGGACATCTGCTGTCATTAAAGGAAACCTGACTGATAGGGGTTAGTATTAAGGGTAATAAATTTTAATGCGTTTTTTAAGGCAATGCCAGAGAAATCAGAACAGTTTTTCAGAGACCGACTTTGCCCTGGCAGGTGCTATTAGGATGATGCGATCCCGTCCTTGCTCCTTAGCCTGGTAAAGTGCCTGATCAGCTCGCTTGAGCAATGTTAATGGAGAAAGATACGGAGAAGGAAACTGATGAGCCATCCCCATGCTTAAACTGACTCGACCATGAGGTAGGGCTGAGGTTTCGTGGGGAATGGCTACCTCAGCCAAATTTGCTTGTACTTCTTTAGCAATTTCATGGGCATAGCCTGGTAGCGTATTACTTAACAGTAGTGCAAATTCTTCGCCTCCATAGCGAGCGACCAAAAAGGAGACATTACCGTAATTACTTAGGGCACGGGCCACTGTCTGATGAAGAATTTGACCAACCTGTTGCAGACAGTTATCTCCGGCGGGATGGCCATAGGTATCGTTATAGCGCTTAAAAAAATCAATATCACAAAGAATCAGAGTAAGTGACTGCCGCATCGCCTGCGTCTCAAACCATAGTTGATGAAGGGTATCATTAAATTTACGTCGATTGGCTACCTGAGTTAATCCGTCAATATTCGCCAGATTTTGTAGTTCCTGGTTAGCGGCTGCTAACTGCTGCGTCAGCACCTTTTCTCGCTCAACCTGTTGTTGCAGCTCAGTAGTCCGTTCTTCGACACGAACTTCAAGAGTTTGATTCATTTGCTCTAGAGTATGGAAAGACTGTTTTAACGTCTGAGCCATAAAATTAAAAGCCAGCGCCAGCCCATTAACCTCTGCAACAGAATTAACCGTGATTTTCTGTTGAAGCTTACCCTGTGCCATCGCATCAGCCGCTATCTGTAAACGCACAATTGGACGACTAATTCGTTGCGCAATAAACAAACTAATCCCAGCTGAAACCACTAACACCAATAGACCTAGCAGAACAGTTGTACGCATACCGTTATACAGAGGGGTCATAAAGTCTGCTGCGGGCAACGCGACCACCATGAGCCAATTCAGGCCATAGCCATCTTCTAGCTTTTTGACTTCTACAAAATAGCTTTGGCCATTAATTTCAGCAGTTAGATGGGTGTCCTCCATAATTTGCCCCAGGCTACCGTAGGTTGATTGCAGATTCTCAAGGGTCTGCCGGATAATTGGGTGTTGACTCTCTAATCCATACAGCAGTTTTCGACCCACCTTAGTTTCAACATATAGCGGTTCATCTAATGAACTGGCAACTATCGCACCAGATGGTTCTACGATTAGGGCTATGCCATTAGGACTCAGGGTGAAGCCCCGTAGCATCTTACTAACCTGATTCAAGGAAAGATCAATCGCCAGTACCCCTTGCAGTTTGCGATTAGCATAGATCGGTACAGCAGATGTAATCCCCAAGACTGGCTCAGAAGCAAACAAATATACTGGTGACCAGGTGGCTATTCCCTTTTTCAAAGCTGTCTGATACCAGGGACGTTGGCGAGGATCGTATTGAACTGAATCTAGCAGGTGAGTGCGTTGACCCTGATCATCTAAACCGTAAATAAGACGGCGCTGATCTTTATCCCGAATATGAACAGAATCAGTCTCTCCAGCTTTTACCATTAGAAACCGTCCAGTTTTATCCGCTACATAGAGGCTATCAACCGTTTCCTTCAACTGGATTTGTTGCCAGAAAAGTTTTTCTAATTGTTCAAAGTCTGTTAGATCTAGCAAATTGTTTTCTACCATCAACTGGTTAATACCCAAAAATGTGTAGGGTGTATTTGCTAGTGATTGGAACTTTTCTTCGACACTGAGGGTGATTTTCCGGCTAAGTTGACGAGCCAGGTCTTCAGTAGCTTGTTCACTATTTTTGATAAATAACCAGCCTACCACCCCGACAATAGAGGTCGTTTGGACTACAAAGGGAATCACCAAAACCCACTGAAGTGGTAGCTTAATAAGGTTTTGCCAAAGGCGACTCAGCATCCAACTTTCTACAATATTTTTAGTAGGGGTAATGCTAAAGTTCCCAAAACGACTACCGGTATAATTGCTTTAAGCTACTTTTTCATTTTAGTCTCACTGCAAAAATTAGAATGTGGTGTTACTCATTACTGTCAATTCACATCGTTTTATTTTGGTAGAAGATAATTTCCAAAAAGACTTCGGTAGCTTTTTGATTGGCACATTTCTCAATGATGCGAGAAGGCAAACTATAGATTACGGTTGAATAGACAAGACGTTTGAAAAGACAAATGAATACGGCTTTTTATAAGCTAAAAAATCGGGGTTAAATATGTGCGTCTAAATCTAACACCAATGCATATACCTCTCTAGATGCTGTCACTGGAGTCTCCGAGGAGAGACCCAAGATAACTTCTTTATTCTTCTGCCATTAATAGCAAAAGGATTAAAACAGGACAGCGCTACACCTTACAACCCCGGTTACAACAACAAATTCAGTAGGTTGACCCAATTAGGTATCAGATGTCGAGGCTCCCTCTTCCCTTTCTTGAATGCCCCTTGTGCTATATTCTGGGGAAGCCAGACTCAAAGCCCTCAGGATTGAGGGTTTGGGGCAAAACAAAACGGTTTGACAGCTTGGTTGTATCTTACAAAAGATTGAGGTCACCTACTTAGTTAAAAGTGCAGTTTTGCTGCCAGTTCACCCATGGTGTCCGGAATTAAAAACACTCTACTGATATTTCTAAATATAACTACTTGGTTAAACCAAGATTTTATGGAGTATTTGTGCAAAGTACAACGGGAATTCTAAAAACGATCTAGTTTTAGATTAAGGAATTTTACCTGTGTTAAGCCTATGATGCCCTTAAGCAGTATTGTCCCGAGCTCATTTACTAAGCTTTCTGGCTATACGCTGGTAGAAACCTTATACAAGGGAGCTAGGACTGTTGTCTATCGGGCAATTCAGGACGAACAGCAATGTCCGGTGGTCATTAAGGCGCTGCAGCAAGATTACCCTAGCTTTAGTGAACTGGTACAGTTTCGCAATCAGTATGAGATCGCAAAATCATTAACCGATCAAGACACCAACGCCCTATCCTATCCCGATATCATTCGCCCTTTGAACTTAGAACCCTTGGGCAACGGCTATGCCCTGGTGATGGAAAATTGGGATGGCGTATCCCTCAGAGCGTATATCGAGCAACAATCGCTGGAATTAGCAGATAGCTTAACGATTGCGCTCCAGCTGGCCGATATTCTTCATTACCTCTTTCAGCATCGAGTCATCCATAAAGATATCAACCCGGCCAATATTTTGATTCAACCTGAATCTAAGCAGATCAAGCTGATTGACTTCAGCATTGCCTCCCTATTGCCCAAGGAAATCCAGGAAATCCAAAATCCTAACGTTCTAGAAGGGACTCTGGCCTATCTAGCCCCCGAGCAAACCGGACGCATGAATCGGGGAATTGATTACCGAACTGATTTTTATGGCTTGGGGGTGACGCTGTATCAACTGCTCAGTGGTAGTTTACCTTTTTCTTCAGAGGATCCACTGGAGTTAATGCATTGCCACATGGCCAAGGTGCCGACATCGGTTAACCAGGTCAATCCTGACGTGCCCGTCATGGTAGCGGCGATCGTCGCAAAACTGATGGCTAAAAATGCAGAAGATCGCTATCAAAGTGCCCTGGGTCTCAAATACGATTTACAGCATTGCTTACGCCAGTGGCAGGCAGCTGGCGAAATTTCAGCCTTTGACCTGGGCCAACGAGACGTGTGCGATCGCTTCCTTATTTCCACCAAGCTCTATGGTCGCAACACAGAAGTACAAACACTGCTAACCGCCTTTGATCGAGTAGCTAAGGGTACGTCCGAACTCATGCTCGTAGCCGGATTTTCTGGCATTGGTAAAACAGCCGTGGTAAATGAAATCCATAAACCGATTACGCGGCAAAACGGATATTTCATCAAAGGTAAATTTGATCAGGTTAATCAAAATATCCCCTTTTCTGCCTTTATCCAAGCCTTTCGTAGTTTAATCAAACAACTCTTAGGCGAATCTGACACCGTCCTGGATCTGTGGAAAGAAAAAATTCTGAATGCAGTAGGTGAGAATGGGCAAATTATTCTAGAGGTGATTCCAGAACTGAAACAGTTAATTGGAGAACAACCTGTCTTACCACCGCTATCGGGCAGTGCCGCCCAGCATCGCTTTAATCTGGTCTTTGGCTCCTTTGTTC
Organism: Leptolyngbyaceae cyanobacterium MAG.088; assembly: GCA_019634055.1. Classification (GTDB taxonomy): domain Bacteria; phylum Cyanobacteriota; class Cyanobacteriia; order Phormidesmidales; family Phormidesmidaceae; genus Leptothoe. The sequence continues at coordinate 860 of JAHQVZ010000012.1, read as the reverse complement.
AGGTATTTGCAAGTCCAGACCATCCGTTAGTAATCTTTTTAGATGACCTGCAGTGGGCCGATTTGGCCTCGTTGAATTTGCTGCAACAATTGATGGATCCTGACACCTTGGGTATAGACAATGGCTATCTGTTGGTCTTAGGTGCCTATCGAGATAATGAAGTATTTCCGGCCCATCCATTTATGTTGGCGTTGGATAATATAGAACGCCATGGTACAACCATTCATCGGCTGTTCTTATCCTCTTTAGGGGCATCTGATATTGATCAGCTGGTGGCAGATACAATGGGATGTTCGGTGAGTATAGCCCAGCCCCTTTCACAGTTGGTATATCAAAAAACCCAGGGCAACCCATTTTTTACCACACAGTTTTTACAAGAACTCTATGACCAAACCTGTATTGTTTTTGATGCCGATGCGGGGTTTTGGCAGTGTAACCTATCAAAGGTGCAACAACTAGCTCTCACCGAAGATGTGGTGACGTTTATGATGAGGCGTTTACAAAGACTACCCCCATCTACTCAACACGTTTTGAAACTCGCTGCTTGTATTGGCAACTGCTTTAACCTGACGATCTTAGCAGCGGTTTGTAAGTCACCCCAAGAGAGTGTAGCCACAGAACTATGGTCTGCCTTACAAGAACAATTAATTGTTCCAGAAAATGAAACCTATAAATTTTTCCAGGAAAACTGCACTGATACAGCAGACATTAAATCGGTTGTTGCCAGTTATCGTTTCCTCCATGACCGCATTCAACAGGCCGCCTACGCATTAATTCCAGAAAATCAAAAACAAATTACCCATTTAGAAATTGGGCGATTGTTACACAAAACATCATCAGACAGCCAAATTGATGTGGAT
>JAHQVZ010000095.1 GCA_019634055.1 Leptolyngbyaceae cyanobacterium MAG.088 | reverse complement strand
CAGCGCACTCACCACTCACCAGCGAGCTTTGCGAGCGCTATCTGAATATTTCCTTTGGATTAGCTCAGCTGAATTTCAGCCAAAACCTATTTAATTGGGGATGACATCGCCCTGTGCTACCCCATGAGTTTAGAGAATACCTTAGTCATTATTCCAGCCCTGAATGAAGCGTCCACCATTGACAGTGTAGTGAAAACACTACAGGATAAAGGATTAAGCCATATTCGTGTGGTGGATAACGGCAGTCAGGATGCAACGGTGGATGTGGCGGTTGAGGCAGGGGCTGAGGTGGTTCAGGAGCCTATACAGGGCTATGGCCAGGCCTGTTGGCGAGGATTACAGGCGGTGCCTGAACATATTGAGTGGATTTTATTTTGTGATGCGGATGGCAGTGATGACTTGAGTCAGCTGCCTGAGTTTTTTGACCAGCGACAGGGCTACGACCTGATTTTGGGTAATCGTCGGGGGACAGCGGCGGGGCGTCAACAGCTTAGCCCGGTGCAAAATTTTGGCAATTGGTTGTCTGGTGCCTTGATTGCCTGGGGCTGGGGCTATCGGTTTCAAGACCTGGGACCGCTGCGGTTGATCCGTAAGGCGGCGCTGGAGCAAATTGGGATGCGCGATCGCAACTTTGGCTGGACTGTCGAAATGCAGGCCCGTGCTGTGGAATGTGGTTTGCGCATCTGCGAACTACCGGTGAATTATCTGCCTCGCCAGGGAGGGCAGTCGAAGATTTCTGGCACCCTTTCCGGCAGCATTAAAGCCGGTACTATCATCCTGACCACCCTGGCCGCCTTATATTGGCAGACCCTATGGCGGCAGCCTGTAGTAGAGTCCGGCACGGAGAAAAAACAGTCGATTTTACTTTTTCTCAGCGCTTTTTTACTGGTTGTCGGTACCGTCTACATCCTGCCCTACGGCAACTTTAAAGAACAGTTTGCGGTGTTCCACTTTTGGATTGGCAGCGCCATCATGGGCGCAGGCTTTATCCTGGCCTGGATGCTACGGAGTATTCCTGGGGTTTGGTTTTGGGGCGTGGCTATTGCCACTCGACTGCTGCTGCTCACCATGTATCCCGGTGATGACATCTGGCGTTATATATGGGAGGGCTATATTCAGCTTCAGGGGTTTAGTCCTTACGATCTTCCCCCCTTAGCCGAGGTTCTCAAGCCGCTGCGGCCAGAATGGTGGGGTGAGATTAACCACCCCTACGCCTCAGCCATTTACCCCCCGGTTACCCAGTTTGGATTTCGGGCCCTGGCTAGTATCGGCCTATGGGTGCCCTTATTTAAAGCTGCATTTGTCGCTGCTGATTTAGCAGTGTGTTGGCTGCTCTGTCGTCGGTTTGGCCATCGGGCTACCCTGCTCTATGCCTGGAATCCTCTCGTGCTTTATAGCTTTGCCGGTGGTGGTCACTATGACAGCTGGTTTGTGCTGCCGTTAGTAATGGCCTGGTTCTGGTTTGATCGCCCCAATACTGAACCTACCGCCGATGCTTTACCCCCCTTAACCTATCTGGGTAGCGCTCTGTTGGTTGGCATTAGCATTGCCGTTAAGTGGATTTCATTACCGGTGCTGACGTTTGTCGTGTGGCATGGGTTACGACGAGGCCGGATTGGCATTGCCCTATTGAGCGGCATCACTGGTTTATTGCCGATGGTGCTGGCAGCAGTGCCATTTTGTACCGTGACATCGTGCCCCCTGGTTCAGGTCAACTCGTCCTTTGTGGTCACCGGACGCTCTGCCGAACTCATTCCCCACATTGTTGGCGAATTTTGGGATCCGTCCCGTGCGGCCAACTGGCTCTACGCCTTTCCTTTGGCTTTAGTCGTGGTGTGGTTGCTGCTGCGGGCAAACAGTTTTCACAAATTCACCGAGTGGTATCTGATCTGTCTGATGGTGATTTCGCCGATTATCCACTTCTGGTACCTCAGTTGGCTGATGCCGTTTCTAGTGGTTAGTCGTAACCTTGGCAGTCGGCTGATTAGCCTGTCGGCCTATGGGTATTTTGTGCTGCTCCACATGGCTTCTAATGGGAACTACAGCTGGTTTTTGCCAGAAACTCTCCGCCATGTATTGTGGTGGCCCTTTGTTTTGGGGGTGGCCTGGAGCAGTGCCAGGGTAACGTGGCCAAAACTAAAAATGGCCCCAAAATTGAACAGAACTTAAGCCACTTCTCAGCGTTTGTTCAGCTGATGATGAGAGATTACAGGTGACGATCCACTCTTAAATTTACTCAACTTCTCAATCAATCATAGATATGAAACGTAAGTATTTGTCTGCCTTATTGTTAGTGTGCTCCATGGGGTTAGTGGGGTGTGCTACTGGTGCAGTGACGACAACGTCTAATCCATCTTCAGAAAAGGCCGAGATTGTATCTGCCCAGGGCCTTGATTACACCAGTTATGGTGAGCTTCTGAGTACCTACGTGGATGACGAAGGTTGGGTTAACTATGCTGACTTACAACAGTCTCGACAGGCATTGGATGACTTTAACAATGCCCTGGCAAGTGTCGACGATGCGACGTTGAGTGGCTGGAGTGAAGCGGAGCAAATTGCGTTTTGGATGAATGCTTACAACTCGCTAACGCTGAAGTCGATTATTGATCAAACGCCGCTGAAGTCAAGTATCAAAGATATTACAGGGGTGTGGCGTCTACGTAAGCATCCAATTAATCAGAAAGAAAAGACCTTGAATGAAATTGAACATGATGTGTTGCGTGTAGACTTTGACGAACCTCGACTCCATGCCGCCATTGTCTGTGCCGCCATTAGCTGTCCTCCATTGCGTAACGAGGCGTTCACTAGTGAAAACCTGGATGCTCAGCTAGATGATCAGGTAACTCAATGGCTGGCTAGACCCGATGGCCTGGAAATTAATAAAGACGCTGGTGAAGTGAAGGTGTCTAAAATTTTTAACTGGTTTGGTGGTGACTGGGTGCCTAGCTATGGGGTGGACAGTGGCTTTACTGGTAGCGAAGAAGAGCGAGCTGTGCTGAATTTCATCAGTAACTATGTCAGTGATGAAGATCGAGCTTATCTAGAGGCTGGTGACTACAAGCTTAGTTATTTCGACTACGACTGGTCTTTGAATAAACAGCAATAATAAAAACGTATAAATACGTAAAAAATGAGGGGTTATACCGTGGAAATGAGTGCTTGTCTGATGTTGTTTACGCGGTACCCCGAAGCTGGTAACACGAAAACTCGACTTATTCCCCATTTAGGGGCAGCACGGGCGGCAGAACTTCAGCGCTGGATGACCGCGTCCATGGCCAGGGAGATGGCCGCTCTGTGTCCTGAGATTGAGCGGCAAATACATTTTTCTGGTGGTGGTTTATCGCAGATGCAGGACTGGTTGGGACGACAGTTTACTTACTTACCCCAGTTTGCTGGGGGGTTAGGTATTCGCTTGCACCAGGCGTTTATGGGGAATTTTCGGTCGGGTATGAAGGCTGTGGTGGCGATTGGGGCGGATTGCCCTGAGTTGCGCACTTGTCATTTTGAACAGGCGTTTAGTCAGCTGCAAACCCATGATGTGGTGCTAGGACCAGCGGAGGATGGTGGCTATTACTTGATTGGGTTAAGTCGTCCCCAGTCAAAATTGTTCGAAAATATTTCCTGGGGTACTGGGGAGGTCTTTGAACAAACGATTGCGATCGCAAATCACCTTAACCTATCAATTGCTACCCTGGAAAAGCTTCGAGATGTGGATCGTCCAGAAGATTTAGAAGTGCTTAATCAAATGCCCATTTGTATTTAACTGTCAGGGGTTAGCTTAAATGCGACTAACCTGTTTGGGTATAGAATATCGGGCTTTACTAGGCATCATCCGAGCGTAAAGATTTTCTAGTTGGGTGATATTTTTGCCCAATGTATAGCGCTCTAAGACTCGTTGCCTGGCTTTACAGCCCAAAATGGACAGCATTTCAGGATGATTCTGTAGCAGTGGCAAAATGGTATGTAGCTGTTGGGCCACCCGTTGGGTCTCAATAACAATACCGGCTCCATTTTCTAACACTTCTCCATCAGCGCCTGCATCGGTTGCTATACAGGCTGCGCCACAGGCCATCGCTTCTAATAACGATAAAGAAAGTCCTTCCACTAAGGACGGCAAAATAAAGGTGTCGGCCCCTCGCAAAATTTCGATGCGGCGGTTCTCGTCAGCAACAAACCCTAGCCATATGACGGAGTCATCAGCTCCATAGGCTGTTTTTAAGGCCATTTCTAGGGGGCCACTACCAACAATAAGGAGTTTGTTTTTACCTCCCATATTGGCCAGTTTCCACCCCTTTAGCAGTGACTCTACGTTTTTCTCAATGGCCAGTCGGCCTTGATATACATAGATTTGGTCAGCTCTAAATTCTTGTTTGATGGGGGATGGACCAGGGGAATATCGGTATACATCAACACCATTGGGAATAACAGCGATGCGCTCAACAGGCACGCCAAGTTTGACCAGTAGCTCTTGCTGCATGCGCGAAAATACAATTACCTGGTCGTAATTAGCTAATCGAGGTGCATAGAGCTGATAGGTAAAATGCTGGGTGCCCGAGGTTAGATTGCGACGTTTACGGTCAAATGCAGGATGGAACGTTGCCACCAGCGGAATTCCTAATTCGTGACAAATTTCCGGCAGCTTAAAGTCTAACGGTGATAGAGAAAGGGACGCATGCACCAGATCTGGTTTTAATTTAGCCAGGACTTCGGCCAACCGTCGGGCTGAGCGAAAACTGGGAATGATCAGAATCTGAGATTTGAAAATAAAGGGAAGTGAAACTTCCTCATAGCCAACGTGCTCACCGTCAGGTTCTGCATCGGTAGCAAAGTGGAGAAATGTCACTCGATACCCCCGCTCTAGCAGAGCGTTTGTAATCTCGCGACCATAGGTGACATTTCCACAAAATGGAGACTTTTTACCAATCCATGCAATGTGCATTTAAAGGGGTCTATAAATCAGACGTTTATAAAAGGGCGTTATTCAAAGCAGACACGAACGGCGTTACGAATTCAACCGTTTGGCAAGACGCCCCCTAGGAACCCTTATGCGCTTAAGCTACAAAAGTTACTTAACTTAATGATGCTTAAACAGCCGTACGAATGCTTTATATGACTTTATCAGGATTTTCAGGTGTTACTCAGGGGTGAATGGTGAGTGAGGCGTGATCAGCTGGCCCTGGGCTGCTCGAAGGGGATAATAATGAGTGGAGATTTCGAGCCAGGAAGGATTCTGAAGCCACTATTTGGCAGGGGTTTCAGTGGGGACGGTAAAGACGGTTTGGGTAAAGAGGCCGCCGATAATGACGATGGTAGCCAGACCTAGTAAAACTGAACGTAGACCTACTAGAGCTTCAGCCACGCCCGCCAGGGCCAGGGGGAGGCTGAGAGCAATATTGACAACATTGTTTTGCAGGCCAAAGACTTTGCCCCGCATGTCTTCAGGGGTTTGTTCTTGCACCGTAGTCTGCATTGGGATGCCTACGGTAGCTGCAAAGACGCCAAGCACGGCTATAAGCGCCAGACTGCCCCACAGACTGTGGATTGTTATCGATAAGCCTGCTAGGGAGGCTCCCATGCCTAGCAGGCCAAATAAGCTGAGCTGACGGCGAGCAAATCGATGGCCAATGTGACCGATAATGCCTGCGCCGATGCCCATGCCGACGCCACCTGAAGCCAGTAACACGCCAAATTGAGAGGGTTTTAGGGTGGGGATAACCTCAGCTAGACGAACAGCTAATACTGCCAGAGCGGCAAAAACAGAAAATAGTAACACCAGCTGAATAATGGCGTTACGAATGGGGGGCCGCTGTTGGATATAACGCAGACCATCTTTGATATCAGTCCACACATGGCTATCTTGGGTGAGATTCTCTGAGGATTCCCCCGTGCGCATGATCATCAAGATGAACCCGGCCAAGCAATAGCTGACGCCGACCAGAACGGACTTGCCGATACCGCTACCTTGGTCAATGGGGGCCAGTAGATTATCTGCGATCGCAAGTAATGGCTCGCCTACGGCAAAGCCGATAATCACCGACGCCATCATGGTGGTGGTGTAAAGGGAGTTGGCTGAGAGCAGGTTATGCTCTTCAACAATCAACGGAATAGTAGACTGCTCTGCTGGTGCAAAAAACTGGGTGAGCGTCGAGACTAAAAACGTAATCACCAGCATCAGGCAAAAGCTGAGAGGGATACCTGCTATGACTCCCCAATCGTGGCTCAGCCATAGTCCTAAGGGCAGCAAAATGACTAAAGCACCCCGCAGCAAATTGGTGAACACCAGCACCGGTTGCTTTAGCCAGCGGTCTAAATAGACGCCTGCCAACGAACCAAATAGGACAGCTGGAATGGTAAAGGCAATCATCACTGCCGAGACCCAACCGCTAATGGTTTGACCCGGTATTTCGTACTGGCTAGCGATGATGGCAATCATCAGCACCAGGTAAACCTTATCGGCTAGTTGAGAAAAAACCTGACCGCCCCAAAGCGTCAGAAAATTTCGATTTTGTAGTACTGGCCAAAAGCCTGTGGCCTGTTCAGTGGTCTGTTCAGTGGTTGTTTGAGCTGATGAAGGTAGCGTGTCAGCCTTGTCTAATGGCGTGGCTGACGACAGACTGTCTTTTGTCCGGTCTGACTGAGCCTGATGTGACTGACCATGGGCTTTAGGGAAAGCCCCGGCGGTTAGTCCAGCCTCATCTGTTCCTGGTTGCTGGCCAGAATCTTCAGACGCCTTAGATGCATTTGTGTCTGACTCACGAAGCATAAGCAGATGACGCAAAGCAGCTGTCGATTAGTGCAGCGGATTGAATAGGGCGATCAAAGTGGAACTGAGCGTAGTTTCTCAACAGGCGTTCCACACGTCGCCATAAACTGTGGGGAGCTGCACCGACCCCATCTATAGATGGTAAAGAACTAGCCTGGGTGAACACAAGCTCTGCTTTACCTAATTGTTGCAAAAGGGCAAGCTCTGGAGCCCCAATCGTGGTTATCAGTGACCCATAGATGTGTTTACGACGTCCAGATTCATAATCTGTCGGGCCAGCATTATTTTCCAGTCGTTCTAGCTGCTCTAGGGTAATCACACCCCCCGCTGGAATGCTAAAACCCGCCTGCCAATGTCTGCCCAGTTGGGGTTTGAGTGGTGTTCTGCTGAGGCAGCAATAGTGAAGCTCTGGTGCCACACCGGCTAGGGCCAGAATATGGAAGGTACCCTGGGCTAAACAGGCAAGCACTGTGCCCGTGGGAGCTGTTTCCAAACGTTCTAAATGAGCAACCAGGAGTTCAAAAAGTTCTGCTTGGGGTTGTTCACTGGCTTCACAGAGAACTAATTCTGCTAAATATTGCCCTGCGGTTAGTCGGGTTAAATCTCGACTTAACCCTGGAAATGATTGCTGGGTTTGGGCTTGAATCATTTTGTCTAGAGATTTGCCTCTAGACAGCATTAGTTCGTTGACGACAAAAAGGCCGCTGCGGCCCCCTAATCGAGACTTGTGCTTACGGGCTCCAGGTGCGATCGCACGCAGCAGACCATATTCTTTAGTCAGAATCGTCATCAGCCGATCGGTTTCACCCATGGGTGCGGCTTTGAGGTTGATACCGGTGGCTTTGTAGGTGCGAGACATTAAGCACTCAATACTAATTGTCGTCGTAGTTTACGTTAATTTGGCTTTTTCCTTCGTATAGCCAATTCATCTTTTTAGAATCTAGCCCGGCGTGATACATCACTTTAAGGATCTGATTTAATACCGCATGTTTATAAATGCCTCGCTCCCTAAACCGACGAGCAGAGGTAACGATGGTCCCTGACACCAAGTGAGGTGGCCCAAACTTATTGAGGGCATTGCTAAGGGCCGTATCTTCAAAAATATCCATGTCGGGCACGCCACCAATGTCTAGCAGCGCTTCGCGTCGAGCAAAGATACAGTGATCTAAATAGAGAATGCGACTCCGATGTGGTCGTTGGGTGGTCGAATACCAGGAGGTAAAGCGCAGCAACCAGTGGTCGAAATCAAAACTGTGGCGGAAGCCTCCCCAGGTAATCGTATCGTCAACCATGATTTCCCGAATTTGAGAGAGGGCATCGATGGGCAGCAGCGTGGCTGGATGGTGAAGTAAGACGACATCTCCCTGACTGGCCTTAATGCCAACGGTCAGACGCTGGGCCCGATTAGTGGCATCCGTATCAATGAGCTTGAACTCCGCAACTGCTGGGTGCTGCGTAATGACATCATAGGTGCCATCTGTGCTTGGGCTGATGACGATGATGATTTGTTTTAGCCCCGGCTGTAAAGCTAGATTATCTAGAATCTGGGGTAGATAGCCGTGGCGAATTTCATTGAGGCAAGGTAGAACAACTGAGATATTAAGTTCCATTCACGACTTACCTTTGATGATCACGAGTAGCCGGTCAAAATTGGGGAAGTGTGTGAAGAGAAAAGAGTGAAAAGTGCAGGGGGTACCTCTTGGCCCTTTACTCTTAATCTTTCCTCTGCCCACCCATGACTTCCTGACGGACTGCTTGGTTAAGCATTGTAAGTCTTCCAGAATAATACAAAGTCTATTAAGAGTGGGGAAGGTTACCCATAACCTGAGTTAGCGTTCAATTTAGACGTCTTTGAGACTGTCCTTAGATTTGCTTCCATCTATCGGTGATTCTGACTTATGACTGTCGCCCCACCCCTAAAGGCTGTACCCCAGGTCCATGTGTATACGGATAAAGCTACGCTAGTCGCGGCTGCTACGGATCAGGTGATTGAGTTGATTCGCGATGCGATCGCAACCCGTGGTCGTTGTTCCATTGCCCTGTCTGGGGGCAGTACACCCAAACCCCTTTACCAGGACCTTGCCCAGACTGATTTAGACTGGCAGCAGCTATATATCTATTGGGGAGACGAGCGTTACGTTCCCGCTACCCATGCCGATAGCAATGCCAAGATGACCTACGAAGCATGGCTCAATCATGTAGCCATCCCAGCGGAAAATATTTTCACCGTGCCCACAGATACGGCCTCTCCCCAAGCCAGTGCTGAACAATATCAGCAAGCATTAGCCACCAGTTTTGATACGGCTGATACTCCCGTATTCGACATCATCTTGTTAGGGATGGGGGACGATGGCCATACCGCTTCACTGTTTCCCCATACCGCTGCACTCAATGAAACTGAGCGCTGGGTGACGGTGGGACAAAAAGCCGACCAGCCTAGAATCACCTTGACGACTCGTGTCATTAATCAAGCGCGTCATGTGATGTTTTTAGTGGCGGGTGCTAATAAGCAAACAGCCCTATCCCAGGTGTTTGCCCCTACTGCTGACAGCGCCACTTATCCAGCGCGACTGATTAATCCAGCAGGCAATCTCAGCTGGTTATTAGACACAGATGCCAGTATCGGGTTACCCGCTGATGTGGAGCGTATGGTGCATTAAGAGTTATTTAGCTGCTTGCAAATGTTCTGACGCATTACGTCATTTGAGAGTCGGGTTAGTAATTGGAATGTAAGGCTTTAAGGGCTATCCATTGCTTTAACTAAAATTAACTAACCTGACAGAGGCAATAGGCCTTTTCTTGGGAGGTATTTGACCTCCAGGGGGCCTTTACCTTTGTTACCCTAAGGGTTGTGTTGGCTATGCATACGGAGCAAAGTCAAAGATTCCCTATACTTCTCGCAACGCATCCACAGAAAACTGCCGAAACCGTGTAGTTTATACATGGCTAGAGCGCAAATCAGACCGCTATGATTATTTGTCCGAATTGCAACTATCAGAATCCAGAAGGCGCTTCTCAATGTGAAGCTTGTTATACGCCGTTGCCAGCTTTGATAACCTGTTCAAACTGTGGTGCAGCGGTTCAGGCAGACGCCAGTTTCTGTGGTCAGTGTGGTCATAGTTTATCCAGTCAGCAATCGACTGGGGCTACTGGGTCTGAACCAGCCCCCAGCTCTACTGAGCCAGTATCAACTGAGCCATCATCAACTGAGGCAGTATCAACGGCGATGCCACCGCCACCGCTTCCCGTTGAATCCTCACCAGAACCTGTTGCGCTAGATCCATTGGTATCTCCAGACCCTCTACCGGTGACCCCTCCAGACCCTCTACCGGTGACCCCTCCAGACCCTCTGCCAGTGGCCCCACCTCCAATTCCTGAAGATCCGATCCCAGGCAATATCCCAACGGCGGTTGATATTGATGGTCCTCCCACGACGCAGCCTGCGGGTAATGTCATGGCTCCCCAGACTCAGATTCAGAGTCTGACAGCCAGGTTGCTCCATGTACAGACCGATACGGTCGTGGAGTTGCCTATTGGTCTTGAGCTAGTTCATATTGGTAAGCCAAACGATCGTATACCGCCAAATGTAGACGTATCTGGTTTTCCAGAATCAGAAATTGTGTCTCGTGTTCATGCCAATATCCGTATTGAGGGCGATGTCTACTATATTGAGGATGTTGGCAGTTCTAATGGTACGTACGTTAATAATCTTCCCCTTGTTTCAGGCAATCGTCATCGACTGCGCCCCGGAGATCGCATTGCCCTTGGAAAAGGTGATAAGGTGAGCTTTATTTTTCAACTTGCATGAGGAGCATCAAAGGTATCGAGCCATTGCATCTAATTGTCACTTTTGATCTTCCATTTTTGTTACATTGCCCTTCGATGTATTAACGTGATTACCCTATCGTTACTCCACCCCCTTAATAAAACTCCCATACAGAACTGGTCCTTTGAGGAACAAGATGTTATTCGCATAGGCCGTTCTACTGATAATGATGTTGTCCTTTACAGTGCCGTGGTTTCTAGGCATCATTTGGAGATTCATAAGGGTGTTGCCGGTTGGGCACTTCAGAGTATAGGAACGAATGGCACCTATCTAGATGGCAAACGTATCAAACATGTAACCGCTGAGGATGGTCTAGTAGTACGTTTGGCTCGTTCTGGTCCCAATCTACAAATATCTATTGATCAACCAGAAAAATCTTCCGCTGCATCCATCAAAGAGTTGCTAGCTCGTCGAAAGCAACAGCAGTTTTCTGTGCCTCGACAACCCGTGAGGACTGATCTGGATGTTGTCCAGACGGACATTCGTGATCGGACCCCTTTGCCAGAAAATGGCAGTTCCAATAAAGCTGGTGGCGATGGGATTGCTTAGCTACCCATGAATAGAGGCGATCAGATTTATGTCATGCGAGATGTGATGGGTATGCCCTATCAGCATCATGGTATTGATATGGGCGATGGAACCGTAATTCACTATCGCAAGGTAGGAACTGCGACGGTTGCCTGTACCAGTAGGTCAGCCTTTGCGCGAGGTAATCCGGTGTATACGTTGCCCCAACCTGTATCGTTTATTCCCGATGTGGTGATTAGTCGAGCGCAAAGTCGGTTAGGAGAGCAGCGCTATAATCTATTTTTTAACAACTGTGAGCATTTTGCTAATTGGTGTAAAACTGGCGAGAATATTAGTCCTCAGCTAAATGAGTTTGGGTTGCGGCTAGACCAGCTGAAGCTGCCTAATGGTTTCACTCGTGAGGCGGCCCAACAGGAAACGCCTCAAGCAATTTTGGCTTTGTTTGAAAAGGCGTTAGGGAATATTGCGATCGCAACCAACACCCTCCTCCCGGACTACAAGCAAGCCCAGGCCGATGGTAATAAGTGGAAGCAAGTGGCGGAAGTCGCCTTAAATCGAGGTCGAGAAGATCTAGCCCGAGCCGCCCTCCATAAACGACGGGATGCCCAGCAAAAAGCTGCAGCTATCCAGATCCAACTGCAGGACCTCTCTGACTTACAAATTTCTATTCAAACTGACCAAACGTTGGCGTTAAAGCGGTTGAGTGAAGATAGTACGTTTTATTAGGGATGAGGGGTGAAGGATGAATGGTTAAAGACGTTTCAATTCTCCACACCTAGGCAATTCTTATGTCGTACACCATTCACCAGCGCAGTAAAATCAGCATTCATTAGCGTAGCGAACTTACGATCTCAACTAAAAAATGCTGCGCTAGCATGAACGTGCAGGTAACACCTTGTCGATCTCTATTTTGTGAATTACGATTGTAGTTTATTTGTAGTATAAAGCGTTTAAGCGTCATCCAGCGGGTGGCATCAGGAGGCATCTCGTGGGTAAGTTTCTTCGAATTCTTCGATATTATCGACAATACTGGTTGATTACTCTATTCAATGCTGGGGCCATGGGGGTCTTTGAGATTCTAGATCTCTTTGTGCCCTATGCCATCGGTCAACTTTTAAATATTCTCTCGCAGCAGCCTCTTGATCGACCATTAGAGAGGTTTGTTGCAGTGATCGGCAGAGTGTTTCAGCAGCCGGTTACTGCAACATTCTCTCTGTTGGTTTTGTTGACCCTGGTGGGCTTGATATCTATTGGTCGAGCACCAATTCAGCCCTGGATCGGTCCTTGGTTTAATTGGGATACGGCTCTTCGTGCTAGGCGGGATCAGGCTCGTCGTTCTCTAGAGAAAATTTTGACCCTGCCATTAGAGTTCTACGATGAGAACAATCCTGGCCGAATTGCGGCACGAGTGGCTAAAGGGTTGGCTAATTACACCTGGACCTATCCAGAAATGGTTGGACAGTTTATTCCTAAGCTGTTTCGGGTATTGGGTATCTTTGTTGTAATTGCCTGTTTAGACTGGCCGATCGCTTTGGTGGTGCTAATCTCGTTTAGTGTAATTATTGGCTATAGCCTTTTGCGGCTAAAGGGATTGTCAGAGCAAGAAGAGAAACTCGATAAATATATGGAGAATACCGAGAGTCGCACCTCGGAGATTATCACCAATATTAAAACCGTGAAGGCGTTTGCCACGGAGATGCGGGAATTAAAGCGGCAACAGCAGCGGCTGGATCGCGAGTTTAAGGTGGTCGATTACCGAATTCACTTGGGCTATGTAAAGCTGGGGACCTGGCAGCGGACTGTGGTACAAACCTGTACCTTTGGAGTGCTGGCTCTGACGCTGTGGGCTACTGTTCAAGGGACTATCTCTTTGGGGCATTTTGTGACTATTCTCACGTTGTCTAGCATGGCCTATGCCGAGGTCGACCCGATTTGCAATCTAGCGGAAATGTTTGTGCGTCGCTATAGTGCTATGGCTCGGTTTCAGGAGTTTGTGGAGTTGCCGGCGGGGATGGATGCCGGACAGCTCACAGACAGTGTGCCTGACTATCGGTTTACGGGCAAAGTGCATTTTAATCAGCTCACCTTTGGGTATAACCCTGACAAGCCGGTCTTAAAGGATATTGAGCTATTGATTCAACCCTGTCAGACGGTGGCGTTGGTGGGGCGATCGGGGTCGGGTAAGTCTACGCTAGTAAAGCTGCTTTTTCGTTACTTTGAGCCGCAAAATGGTGCGATTTTGATCGATGGTCAGGATCTGCGTCGTTTGGATATTACGGGCTATCGGCGGCGGCTGGCGATTGTGCACCAGGAGGTGGATATTTTCAACGGCACGCTGATGGAAAATTTGCTCTACGGTAATCCAGACGCCACGGTGGAGAAAGTGCAGGATGCGTGCAAGATTGCCCAGGCCCATGGTTTTATTGAGCAGATGCCCCATGGGTATTTGACGACTGTGGGTGAGCGTGGGGTGCGATTGTCGGGCGGCCAGCGGCAGCGGATTGGCATTGCGCGGGCGTTAATTATGGACCCTGATGTGTTGGTGTTTGATGAGGCCACATCTAGCTTGGACTATGAGTCGGAACGGGCGATTCAGGTGGCGATGCGATCTCTCTTTGGTACTCGTACTCTGATCATCATTGCCCACCGGCTAAGTACGGTTCGTGAGGCAGACCAAATTGTGGTGCTCGACCAGGGCCGCATTAGCGAAGTGGGCAGTCACGATGAGTTATTAACTCACGGAGGGCTGTACCAAAGGCTGCATCAACTACAAGAAACAGGTGAGCTATGTCAGTAGCTCACCTGCGTAGTCTCAACCTGTGGATAGAACTATCTACACATAAACAAAGTCAGTGCTTGTATTAACGCTAGTGGTGTCCTCAAGTACGCCAATTAAGTCATTGTTGTAGTAAACCAGCGTGTCTAAGGAGCTTGTGCCAGAAATATCCTGGGTTCCCAGACTGTAGGCGCTAGCAGTATCGGCAAGAACAATGAGATCACCCTCTACACTACTAAAGTCTGTAATGGTGGCATAGCCAAGATCTAGGTAATAGGCTCCAAATGAGTCTCCTAAGTAAAAGGCATCTGCCCCTGTACCACCCGTTAGTACATCATACTCTTCTGTGGTGAAGCCATAGCCAAACAGGGCGTCATTGCCATCTTCTCCCAAGAGAGAATCAGTGCCACTGCCACCATCGAGGATGTCATCGCCAAAATAGCCCAGGAGTAGGTCATCGCCAGCTTCACCTGCAATGAAATCATTACCATTCCAGCCATCTAGGGTGTCATTGCCGTTGAACCCTAGGATAAAGTCATCACCGTCATCGCCAAAGATAAAGTCATCGCCGTCATTGCCATCAATGAAGTTATCATCGCTATTGCCGCTGATGTTGTCACTTTGAGTTGTGCCAATGACATCGACAAAGTTTTCAACGATAAAGCTTTGGGTGCCGATACCGGGAATGCCATTAACGACGAGACTATTG
>JAHQVZ010000094.1 GCA_019634055.1 Leptolyngbyaceae cyanobacterium MAG.088 | reverse complement strand
CTCTGGTTATTGAGGAACTCTAGGCGAGCGGACTGAATGTCTTTGATGGACTTGGACTGGTTATTGAGTTGCTCTAGGCGAGTAGCTTGGATGTTGCCTACGGCTTTTGCCTCGGCGGCATTGGCACTAGGGGCAAAGGCAACGGTGGCAGCGGTCAACAGTAGGGCAGTAAAAGCTTGCGTGATTGTGGGGTTTTTCATGATGGGTCTCCTTGGCAATTCAATGCGTTTGCTTCATTGATTTAAGAATGCCATCGGAGACGGGCCGCCTTCTGAAGGTGAATTAAGGGCTTGCTGAGAGTTGCTGAGGCCACGCCATGAATTGTGCACAGACTCTACTCAGCTTCTCCTCATGAAAGCGGAAGACGGCTTGGAGCCAGGACTGGAGTCTGAACTGGAGGTTCAACTGGTTTAAACTAGAGGGAGGTTCAACTGGCCAGGGCAAGGCGCTGGCTGGTGGAGCTGTGGGCCTTCGCTGAGCGGCATTCCCTAGAAAAGTACGATTGCACTTTTCTAGGGAAATCAAGCCAACCCTAAAGCGCCTTCGCTGAATCGGGCGACAGCAAATACCATAGTTCAGCAGCCTCAGCGGCAGACACCGTACTCCGCATGCTCTTGGGCCGGTTTCCTAAATACACTTCAAAGGGACTGTTTTGCTCAATGGTTTGATCGCCTTTGGTCAAGGTCGCATTATAGGTGCCGGTGACTTTATAGAGATCCTTGATGTAAGCACCATGGGAGGCGGCCTGCCTCCTAATCTCTGGGTCCGATAGCTTTTCTCGGCTTTCAACAGAGACCTTCCCGACCTTAAAGTCAGGAATACCCATTGTTTCAGTAGATATATTCACCCCCTTTGCAACAGCTGCTTGCATATCGATTTGCTGTTGAGTAATCGCATGCAAAACCGCTATATCGGGCGGTACCTGTGCAAGCAGCCCACAGCTTGTGAGCATGGTAAGCAGCAGTGTGAAACATAATAGCCTGAGTTTTTTCATAATGCCTTTCAACGATTCTTTCAACACAATACCGTGACGTGTATGGAGGCGGACTAGTATAAGTCGTTCTGAGGTCTTACAGATGCATTTTTTCCCTTGGGTATGCACCGCCTATTGGATTTGAGGAGATGGAAGCCTGACGGGGAAAAATGTGAGAATAGCTTGCCCGTTCTGCCGTTCGTTTGGTTGCCCAGTTGAAAAAATATGGATGAAAAAATATGGAAATACTTGCACCTTTTCTGCCTTTCCTCGGGTTTCCAGTACTGTGGTGTACGGTTTCGCTTTTGCTCGCTTACATCGGCGGATGGGCAAAACTAGCCAACCAATATCTGGATGTGCCGGAGCGCGAGAAAAGGCTTGAAAGAATCTACGGGATGCAATCAGGCTACATCGGGACCACCCGGTACAAAGGATGCCTCAACTTTCGTATCTATGAAGAAGGGCTTGGCCTGTCTGTGCTATTCCTCTTTCGAATTGGCCACCCACCCCTGTTTATCCCATGGGATCAATTTCACGCCATGTCTGAGAAGCGAGTATTCTTTACTCGTTTTTGTAAAGTCTTTATTGGTCAACCCGTCATCGCAACCATGACTTTCCCAGTGGCGCTTCGTGACCATTTCCCATAACCATTTGAGTTAGAGCTGGTTCACCACCCAGTCTCTCCAGTGGCCTGGCATCAGGTTAATTCCGACGGCAGACTTCAGTAAGTAAGCGAATATAATCACCGAAATGCTGACTACAACATTTAGGGTGATAATTAGCCCAACAGCCGCGATCCAGTTACCAATTCGGGTGCCTAATTTTTGTGGTCGGTCTTTTTGGCGGCGATCCTCCCCAACCAATAATCTGAAGTAAAACCGTGAGATGAGCAGATCGACATTGAAATTTAGATCGACAATTTTGGAAGCCGGTTTCCCTATGGCTAGCTGGACAATACGTCGTACCTCTTGCAATTGCTGAGGGCTTAACTGACGAACAACATTTGGTTCCAATAGCGCTAAGAGCCCATCAACAGTTTTTGGGGCCCTCACTGGTTGAAAGTGCCCTTTAGAGACCCGTTTCGGATTTATTCTGTTAAACATTGAACGTGATTAAAATGTAACGGTCACATAAACTCTGTGGCCTAGATGCAGTGCCAGGAAACTCAATCCCCCTAAGCAAACGGTATATCGCCAGTAAAACCGTCGCTGCTGAGCAAATTCTGTTATGGCGCTACCCAACAGAAAGATCAATAAACTGCCCAAGAGCCAAAATATCAGTAAAGCCATGGACCAGATCTGGGCGGGGGTAAACGGGATAGACAGAGCCTTGGTGATAGGCCATGGGTAGGATAAGGCATAGATAATTACCATGCCAGAGAAGCAGGCCTCAGATAGAACAACTCCTGCCATTCCCGTTATCGCTATGTAGGCAACCAAAAGACAAATGACTGACCAAATAGCTGCACTGGCTTGACAGCTAGAGAGATAAAAGCCACCCACACTGTAACCAACCAAAATCGCAAACGCATATCGGAGTTGATGATATTTAGGCTGGACGAGTGCGGTATAGAGTTTAGTCATTGCTTACCTAAAAAACGAGTGCTTCACCTCGTCATAAATGCTAGGTTATAAATCTCTAAAAGCCTTGATGTGAGAGCACTGTAGAAATCATAGACCTATCGTAATCACAGCGATCAAGCACAGTCTACTTTTCCCGAAATCCTATATTGGGTATCATGGCACAGCGCATTCATCTCAGAAAAGAACAGGAGCTGAGGGCGAGTGGCAGTGAAGACCGTGCCATATGGAGCAGTGCCATATGGAATAGACAGGACGAGGCTTGAGCGCAATCCCAAGCCTAACAGGCACGATGCCCAGCACTTATCTTTGGCTACTCAGGTCGGACGCTTAAAAGAATCAACCAATGGTGTATGCGATCGCGCAAAATTAGACACTCACAGGAACCTGAGCAGGCAACGTTGATGATTCACGGATAGATTGCCCTGTTATCAATTCCACCACATTCATGCCATTGCCAATGACCCCAGGAACGCTAGGATATCCAGCACTAGCACCGACCAAGAAGAGATTCGGGAGCTCTGTTTTAAAGCCAAGTCGATGAAGCCCAATTTGGCTCGGGACCAAATTAGCCCCATAAATATTACCTTCTGGCTGACCTAGAAAGTGTTCGCTTGTGGTTGGCGTACCGTATAGCTTCATGCGGATGTAGCGATCCACATCTGGAATCAGGTCTCGAACACTCTCCATGACTAATTGATAAGTCTCTCGTTTTTTGGTCTTATATGCCTTGAGATTATTTTCTTTTAGATTTTTGAAGGGCTTATAAGAACACGTCGTTGCGATTTCAAGAATGTGATGACCTGCTGGGGCCATACCGGGTTCAGTGGATTTGAGTGTGGGGCAAGATAGGAAAATCCAGGGGTGTTTTAAATTGCCTTGGCGCTGTTGTTCGTATTCTTGGTTGAGATTACCTGTGGGATAGTACCAAATATTCCAATTGCCTAACCCATAGCTGGCAGGATCAAATTGCTCGTTTAATCCAAGATAAATATTGAACGCACTCATCGAATAGTCGTAGTCGGTCAGTCGATGATGCTCTTCAGGGCTCAACGCCGTCTCATTGTTCATGAGTGAAACCGTTAACTTGGGATCTAAATCGCTGATGTAGGCTTTATCGGCATGGTAAAACACACCGTCAGCAATGACAAAATCCACCTGGCGATCGCGCACTTCAATATGCTCCACAGGGGTCGAGAATTGTACCAGTCCGCCCCCTTCTGTAATTGTCTCCACAATAGTATCGACTAAGTGCTTAAAGTGATGCTGGGGATAGTAGGCACCCTCGGCATAGTCTGACACTAGGTTGGCGTGGGTGATCAGGGCAATGTCTTTTGGGGGCAGTGCATAGTCGCCACTTTGCCCGGCCAACAGCGCCTGAAGTTTGAGAGAAAGCCCGCAGCGATTGTAAAGATCTTGAAGGGTCCAATGGCGCCTGGAATAGAGATGCCAATATTTAGGGAGTTTGACCCAGTCGGACCATTTCAGGTCATACCATTTGACCTCTTTGCCAAGACTCACCAATTGTTTGTACAGGTGAGCGATTTCATCATAGTAGCGATTGATAGCGTTTGTTTCTTTTGGAAATGTGGTGAGCAGGCGATCGCGAAAGTGCTCCCACCCCAAAGGAATCCGAAAGTCAACCTCCCGGGTAATCACTCGGTCAACGCAATCTGGATCTAACTGATTAAAGGGAACGCTTTTCCCCAGATAGTTCAAGAAGCGATCAACCGTTTGCCCCTTGCCACACTGATAAATGTAGTGGACATCCGCGCAAAAGGAATAATCTCCATAGGTAAAGGTATGGCAACAGCCACCGGGCAAATAATGCTGCTCTAACACGGCCACTCGATTACCCTGGCGAGTGAGGCAGGCCGCTGCTGACAATCCTCCCAGTCCTGCCCCTAAAATCACATAGTCGAAGCGTTGCATCATAAACTCCTTCCCGTTGGATTACCTCAGGTGGCACTCAAGCGTGTTGTATTCTCTTAGCCTAAATCGGAAAAATGAGGAACTTGTGACAGCCCCATGCGCTATTTGCGTGAGTAAAAAAATAACCCGAAAGATCTTCCATTCCCGTGTATTTGTTGAAGTCGACTAGAATAGTCTTGTAGTCTTCTAGAAACAGCAGATGACTAGCAGAAAACAGGGCAGAGAACAGGGCAGAGGGCAGGAATGGCAGCCATTTAGAAGGGTATGGGCTGAGTTAAAGCAGCTCTCGAACATCTATGCTTTGCAAAACCTCTTGGTTATTTTTGTTGTTGTTAGCGTTGGGCTTTGGTTTATCTCTTGGCGATCTGGTTTTTATGACAAAGACTGGGTAGAAAATGTCTTGATTGAGGCCCATGGCATGTGGTTTGACATTTTGATTCTGGGTCTTTTGCTCACCCTCTTAAATTTGGGCACTGAAAAAAAGGCATTGTCAACTTGGCTAGATTTGACTGTGAGCCGCTGACTTTGGGAAGCTACGCTCATGACTAATCCTTACCGTGGCCATCGCTTCCCCGCCGAGATCATCAGCTACTGCGTCTGGCTGTATTACACCTTCCCATTAAGCTTTCGCGACATCGAGAAAATGATGCTCTATCGAGGCATTACAGTCACCTACGAAGCAATCAGAGGGTGGTGTCTCAAGTT